>JBCBGD010000005.1:0-27208 GCA_038527085.1 Pseudomonadota bacterium
GCGTCGCAACTTCAAACGCGGATCCAATCACTCACTCTCAAGCGCACCCGCGCCCGTCTTCCACAGGTCTACGTTGCAAAACCTGGGAAGTCTTTCCCAGACTTACATGCGCCGGGTATTTCAACTCAAACTGTTTCTTTCCCGCAACCTGGCTTCCCCGCTCAAGCCTGCGATCGCCCCCCTGCTTGAATTGACGCCCAGAAGAAGGGCTGGAAACGTCCGCCACCAGCCCTTCCATTAGGCATTGCCAATCAGAAATCCCTCGAAAGGGAGATGCTGAAGGCCGTTCCTGGATCATAGACGTCCACAGCAACCTCTTCTCCGCTAGCTTCCTGGAAAGCCTTGTACTCAGAATTCAGGATGTTCTGGACTTTCAGACCGAGGCTGTAGTCACCACCCGCCAGGCTGAACCCACGGCGGTATACGAGGTCCAGTGTAATCGGAGGCTCTTCGATAATCGCGGGCGAGTTGTCCGTGATGGTCTCGACCGACCGGATACGTTCGCTCTGGAAATTCAAGAGTAGGTTCAAGTCAGCGTCTGCATTGTCGTCGCGGTAGCCCACCTGAAGGTTGAACAGATGCTGCGACAGACCCTGCAACTGACGGTTCGGATCAAAGTCCGAAGCGCGTTCTGTCACGGCCGTGAAGAAGTTCTGAGAGAAGTCTTGGATCGAGAGATCTTCTGGATTTGCGATACCTGCCGGTCCAACGAAGACACCAGGGCGGCCCGGGATGTCGCTGTAGATATCCACAAGGATGGTGCCGTCGGCAGATCCGATCAGGCTACCAAGGTTTGGAATGGCCGTCTGGTCGAGCACCAGAATAGATGCGCCCGCATCAATCTCGGAGTCCGAATAAGTGTAGTTGGTGGTAACCGTGAAGTCTTTATCCTCAAGCAAGCCCCAACCGAGCCAGTCGCGCAGGGGGATGTCCTGCTGGTACTCCAGCTCGACCCCTTGGACTTCGGCCGCTTCGATGTTTGCAAACGACACCAGGCGGCTTTCGCCAGAGCCGACGTTGATCGCCTCAATCGGTTTTTCCAACTCCTTATAGAAGGCCCCGAGCGTCAGGAACTGTTCGCGGCCGAAGTACCACTCTAGACGCGCATCATAGTTCGTAATGTCGGTAATCTCGAGAAATGGGTTACCGATGAACTGCTCGTTGGTCTCCGTGTTTGTGAAAAGGCTGGGACCAACTTCTCGGAACTGCGGCCGGTTCACGGTTTCCGAGTAACCCAGGCGAAGTTGCAGATCGTCTGCGAAGTTCCACGTCACTGTCGCTGCTGGCAGCCAAGACTCTTCCTCTAGTGGCGGCGTAATGATGCCATTGCCATTACGCGCGGCACGAGTTTCGATCGCCTGGATAAAGTCTTCATATCGCGCGCCAATAGCCAATCGCAGGAAGGGCGTGACCTGGGCGTCAATACCGGCATAGCCCGCATCGATTTCCTGGGTCGCAACATAGAATGCCGGGGAGTTGTTGGACCGGCCCAGTTGCAACGCCTGCGTGCCCGGACGCAGATAGGTCTGGTAGGCTGCATCGACGCGAACATTTTCAGCCAGTGTGTCCTGTAGAATGAAGGAATTGGATTCTGAATTCCGGTCTTTCTCCGTGTAGGCATAGCCCGCCTTCAGCTCGATCTCGGCGTCCCCGAAGTACAGGGGCAAGACGCCATCGATGCCGAAATCAGTGCTGTCGTCTGCAATCTCGGAAAACTCGATTGAGCTGCCCGCAACGACTTCCCTCACGCCTGGGCGTGGAGACTCATAGGATGTGAACACCTGAAACGGCGCATCGCGCGTGGCCTCAGAATAGCTGCCCCGCCAATCGACCTCGAGGCCAAGCAGACCATCGAAGACGTGTTCGCCCTGAACCTGCGTCGTCCAGAGTTGGCGCTCAATGAATTCGACCCGCTCGAGCAGTATGTTGTTTTCGTCGTTGGAGAAGCCGGTTTCGCTCTGGGTTTGTTTGTCCGTCGAGCGCGTACCGAACGCTACAAACTTTAGCTCGTGATTGTCGAGGATGTCGAAGCCGAGTGAGGCGAAGCCGTTCGCGCCGATTGTATTGGTCGTCACATCGCGGCTGAAGTTCGACAGCGCTCGAAGATTGTTGAACTCGTTTGTGGTCGTATCGAAGACGGCCTCACCGATGCCGCGCTCTGCGACGCGGGTGCTCCAGTCATTACTGTACGACAGGGCGCCGAGGAAGCCGACAGAGAGGTCCTGGTTGACGTCATAACGGCGACCGACAGTGGCATCGATCCCGAATTCGGGCTCGATCCAGTCCGTGCTCTGAACAACCAACGTGTTGGCATCATCAGTGAGCTGTTGGGAGAAGAGGTTCCGCTCGGCAAGCGGCAGGGAATTGAACGTGCCGTCGGACAGGACCTGGCCCAGCCCTTCCGGAAGGTCCCGAGCACCGCTGTCAAAGCCGAGTTCATCCCGGGTGCTGCCTGCATGCACGAGGCCTTCCGAGAACGTGGTCTCGGTGTCTCCGCTCAGCGAAAAACCAATGTTGAAGAAGTCTTCGTCCGGCAAGGCGCGCGTTCTGATGTCGATTACGCCACCTGCGAATTCGCCTGGCTGCGACGGGGAGAACGTCTTTTGAACGAGGGTCGATTCGAGAACCGAAGTCGGGAAGAGATCCAACGGAGCCACCTTGCGCAGGGGCTCTGGACTGGGAATCACAGATCCGTTCAAGAGCGAGCTGGAATAGCGCTCGTTGAGACCGCGCACATAGACAAACTTACCGCCTGAATCGATGGAAACACCCGTAACACGTCGCAAGGCGCCGGCAACATCACTGTCTCCGCGCAACTGGAAATCGCCTGCATCGATCAAGCTGGCGACTTCGGACGTCTCACGTTTCTCGTCGGGAATAAATTGACCCCGCACGACCACCGGGCCGAGCACCCGGTCTTCCTCAGCAGACTGATCGGTCGTTGCTGGCGGAGCATCGGCCTCCTGCGCTGTGGCCATCCATGTCTGGGTGAGAGCGGTGGTCGCGAGCAAAACCACGGCGCCATAGGAGTAACGATTGAACATTTTCTACCCCGAAACCTCATAAAGCGGGCGCACTTGCCCCGCCGAAGAAAAAAGGAAGGTGGCCCCCTGCGACAAGCAGAGGGCCACCAGCTTTTTGGTCCTAGTTCGTGCTGGTGACAGCACCGGTGCTGTCGACGGTCCAGCCGAGATACCATTCGGTGTTGTCGCCAGTTGATGGGACAGCGCCGAGGAAGTTGGCAGCTTCGAAGAAGGTCTCGCCCATGGCGTTCAGATCAGAAGGATCGAACGTCGTGACGGCCGTCTCATTGGTGCCAGGGATCACGCCCGTGTCTGTGCGGCCGTAGAACGAGAAGCCGGACATCGACGAGTCACCTGTTCCGATGTTGGTGAACAGAGCCAGGATTTCTGCCGCCGTGAGCTCCTCACCAGCATCTTCGACCACGGGGGTCGGCGACGTGATGTAGTGCGAGGCGATCGTCAGTTCACCAGCCTGGAGCGCGTCAATTGTGCCGCCTGCGATGGCCGCATCATCGTCAAGGTCGACGCCGAGCGTTGTGTTGGCGAAGATGCCGTTGACCAGTGCACCGCGCGAACCTTCCCGAAGGCGCGCACCGCGCCCTTCAAGGTCGCTGACAATCGTGAAGTTCGCGATGTCAGGTGTGGAGATTGGCGCCTGATCCGGGGCACTTTCGGAGCGGTTGTCGCCCTCAAAGGCATAGTCGCCATCGAAGTGTTCGATGATCAGGTACTGGGCATCGCCCTGCCAACCATCGGTCCAATCGACACTGTCGTCGCGTGCGCCGGTGATAACAGCGTAGCGAACGTCGGTCGTGCCACCGAAGAACTCGATACCGTCGTCACCATTGTTGTGCACCTGAACGAAGGACACATCCGTGCCGGATCCGGTTCCATTGAACTGGATGCCGTTGGACTGGTCTTCCTCGTTGATGAAGATACCAGCGAACTCGACGCGGACGTACTGAAGCGTACCGCTGTCATCGTCACCGATGCCGCCACCGTAAAGGCCAGAACCGCCTTCGCCATTACGCTCACACCCTTCTGTGCCAGGCGTCAGCATCGCATCGTTACAACGGTTCAGCGGAGCCTTGCCGTTGAGTGAAAGACCCAACCACTGGGCTGTGTCGTTGAGGTAGTCCGCCTCGCCGCGCACAGCTGCACCGGAGGTGAAGACGATTGGCTCGGCAGCCGTACCCACAGCGTTGATGGACGAACCACGAGTGACCACGAGACCGTCCTCAGGGCTGTTACCGAAGATCGTGACGCCTGGCGCGATCGTCAGTTCGGCTTGAGCTGTACCCGTAGCGTTGGTCGCAGCGCTTCCACCGTCTTGGCCAACCGAGACGAGGCCCTGGAGGCTGTAAATGACACCGGCCGTGAGAGTAGTGTCCGCGGTGATCACACCGGAGACATTACACACCTGCACGCCGTCAATCGTACCACCAAGCGCGATGTTTCCGCTTGTTGGGCACTCACCCGAGGGAGCAATCGCGCCTTCGAAAAGGGTGCCGGGCCGGGTCCAGCCCGCTGCCCAATTACTGTCAACCGTCTCATCAGGACCAAAGGCACCGATGTAGTTGTTGTTTTCGAGCTCTGCGCGGCCAAGGTCTGCAATCGGGAAGACTTGAACACCTGCCGTGGCCGTTGCGGTGATTGGCGTACCACCGATGTTGTTTGTGTCATCCATGTCGGTGTTTTCGGGAAGTGCAGCGAGCTCAGCCTGGGTGAGTTCACGGCCCGACCCGTCGTCGGCAAGGAAAAGCTCATCACCGCCGGCATTGACCTTCTGGGCGTTACCCGTTGCTAGGCCAGGGACGAGAGAGAAGCTGTCAGCCGCCACGGACGCAGCGTCGACTGCCACATTCACAAGGAACGGAACGATTTGCGAGCCGTCGAACACGGTGTCGTCAGACGTGTCGTCCGGCGTGCCGTTGTCGTCGAGCGTCGTGTTCGCCGTCAGATTGTCGGTGTTGGTGATCAGGGACTCAATGTCGAGAGACGTGCCGTCGGCCTGAACCGTCGTGATGTTTTCGAAAGTCTCTGGATCGGCAACCCGCAAGGCAGCGGTCCAATTGGTCACAATGCCGTTGACGATATTGCCAGAGGTGCCTTCACGCAGACGGATCGCCCGCTCGTCGCCATTACCAACGAACGTGAAGTTCGTGATTGTCGGGTTGGAGCGTGGCTCGCGGTCCGCAGCAGAGCGAGAGCGGTTGTCGGCTTCGATGGCGTAGTCACCGTCAGCTGTACGCTGAGTGACGACGGCGCGCTGCATTGAGCCTGTCCAGCCGTCCGTCCAGTCGATGGCGTCATCGGCCGCGCCTGTGATGGCCACATTCTGAACGTTGACCGTTCCGCCGAAGAATTCGACGCCGTCATCGCCGTTATTGTGGACCTGAACCCAGCTCACGTCCGTGCCATTGCCAACACCCTGGAAGGCGATGCCGTTGGACTGGTCTTCTTCTGTGTAAAAGACGCCGGCGAACTCGACGCGCACATAGTTCAGCGTGCCTGAGTCGTCAGCCGCGTCACCGCCACCGTAGAGGCCGGATGCAGCTTCACCGTCGTCCTGACAGTCAGCCGAACCGGGTGTGGCGGTCGCATCGTTACAGTTATTGATCGGGGCAAAGCCGTTGATCACGAGGCCGAGCCATTCGGCGTCCGCATCAGGGTCTGCCGGAAGCGAACCCGCTTCGCGCTGCAGCTCATTGAATGACGTGAAAACAATCGGGCTGCTTGCTGCGCCATCGGCATTGATGTCGCTGCCGCGATTCACAACGACGCCAGCGGTTGGTCCGTTGCCGTAGAGCGTTGCGCCCGCCGCGACGTTGAGTGTCACTCCGGTGCCTTCTGTTGCGCCGGTGCCGGCATCTTGGCCGACGAACACGGTGCTATCCACGTAATATGGCACGCCAGAGATCAGATCGAGATCGGCAACGATCGGTCCCTGAATGCGGACCACTTCAGCGAAATTCCCATCATCGGTATCGACGTTGACAATGGAAAGTTCGTTGCGAGCAGCAACGGTCGCAGCATAGCTATCTGGAACTTCCACGATCGCCGATGCCGTCGGAGGCGGTGGTGGGGGCGGAGGCGGCGGGCTCGCAGGTGGTGCAACCACAGGCGTGCCCGGGGACGAAATGTCCGTATCGGAACAGCCGGTCAGCACCAGTGCTGCGGCGCTCGCCAGGAGCGCATAGCGCAAAGTTTTAGATTTCATCATGTGAAAGCCCCCTCATACAGGCTCAGCGGAACAAGACAGAAGCGCCTACCGAGGCGACGCTTGTGCGGCTATTGCACAGTGATGTGACACCAATATTACACTTCATTATGGTGGGCAGCCCACCAGGAAACGCCGCTATCTTATTGTAATTATTGGACTATTGATCCCTGCGCCCGCGCTCGCCTTCGAGGCCTCATGTGTCGCGACTGCGGCTGAGCCAAACCTGTTGCAATTGCGCATCAATCGTCATTTTGCAGTAATCGAAACAGTAAAGTCTATGATCGCGAAGACGATTCCAGCCGATGTGATGGCGCTTCAAGCCGTCACAAAGGTGTCGCATCAACATTGAGCGCGATCGATATTCTCTGCCGCTGCCCTTTATAGGGTCGCACACCATGGCGCAGCCAAGCTGGAAACATCACGAAGTCTCCGCGCTGGGTGCGCAGTTCTGGATGCACAGGCTCGCCTTTTCCATCTGGTCCGGCAAAGCGGAAACGTGTGTTGTGCATTACGGAGATGGGGAATCTGGGATCTTCGAAATAGAAGCGCCCTTCGGACTCTGTGATGTCGTCTCCCGCCACTCCCCCACCGCCCATGTCAATATAAAGGACACCTGACCACAGGTTTCCGGGGTGTATGTGGAGGTGGTTTGACGCGCCTGGCCCGGAGACATTCGCCCACATCTGGCACCACCAGTCGAAATCGTCATGGCTGGCATCTGAAAAGGCAGACAATCGCTTCGCCATTGCGATCGCCTTCTCTGACAACACCCTCGCAGCGTCGCCGCCCCAATTCAGCATGTCAGTATCCGAATGCCAGCCACTTACGTTCGAGCGCTGAATGCCCTGCGGGTCCTGCGCCATGCGCGCAAGGATCACCTGCTTCAGGTCATCGAGGAGTGCTTCACTGTTTTCAAACTTCGCCAGCACAACCGGCGTTTCAAACATGGCGTTCTTCTGCGCCTTGATCTTGAGGTCGGCATAGTCGGGCATGGGGGTCGTCTCCGAAAACGCGTGTGGTCTATCGGGATGCACTAGCGACGATGGGCACCAGCCTCAATACGGTCTCTGAACAACCAGCCAGGCGAACACGATCCCCAGGGACAGGAACGGACCAAAAGGAATGCGCGCCGCGCCCGCGAGCGCACTTTTATTCCGGTCCAAGACGAACGCTAACCCTGCGAACACCAGACCCAACCCTGACGAGACAAGTAGTATCCAAGGCAGCGCGTAAGGGCCGGCCCAGGCGCCGCCCGCTGCGAGCAATTTAGCATCGCCGAGCCCTATCCCGTCCACACCCCTGCTCCGCCGCCAGTACGTCGCCAAGAGCCAGATAACCCCATACCCGATCCCCGCGCCAATGAGCGACTGATAGAAGCCAGGTATGCCCCCCCAAAACGCTGACAGGCCAATACCGAGAGCCGCAAGCGGTAAGGTCAACCAATCGGGGAGTCTGAGCGTGCGGATATCGATCCAGCTCAATATTACCAGCGCGAGTACCAATATGCCCGTCGCAATAGGCGCTGCGTAAACAGTTCCCAATGTAAAATCGAATTGAAGGCCCAAACCCGTCACCCGCTAAGCTGCGCTCCCGGACTGAAACATCTCAGGCGCGCACCGCAAGTATCACCCTGAAAGCTCTCGATTGGTAGCGCTCTGACAGACTTAAAGACTGGAGTGGCTGGCGCTTCAGAAGATCGTCTGAACAAGCAGATACAAACCGAGCCATACCGAAAAGCAGAACACGACAACCGCGCCGTAGACTTGCCTGCGCGAATATCCCGGATCGCCAGGGGCAAAATTAGCCACCAGTTGGGCTTGCATACCGTGGACAGGAGAGTCCGTTGCAGAAGGAAGCTCCAGCGACTGCACAGCACGCGGTGTGTGCTCGTTATCTGGATTGTCGGAAATCAGATCCGCATCGTGGGCTTCAGTCGACTTCGGCAAAGCGGCCATGTTTCTACTCCTGCAATGCTCTAAGCCTCGCAGATCGGCGTAACTGAAACCCTAACCGTAGGGGTTTAATTTGCTGGTAACTGGGCCAGAAGCCGGTAACTGGCCAAGGACAGACCAGACCATCCGTATATGGCGAGCGCATAAAGGATTGCCGCTGAGAATGACGCAATGGCTCCTTGGAAGCTTATGACGACGAGGTATGCGACCAAGAGGGGCGCACCGCAAAAGATCGCCATGGCGCCGAGAAGTCTTGCCCCATTCTTGCGCGACCAGTTGAACGCTTCGAGTGCCACCGCCCTACGCTCAACTGCGCTGGCTGCCGCAAAAGGAAGACTGCGCGCAACTGCGCCAAGGAAAAGCACGAGGGCGACGAGGAAGATCGTCATTGCGAGCTGCCAACCTGGTGTCTCCTGATACGCGGCCATGGCCGCCTCGAACGCTTCTGTTCCCTGGCTGGCCGTATCGAAGTCGAAGCCCGAGCCGGACATGATCGCAAAGGCGGCAAGCCCGCTCGCGAGCAATGTCATCACACCAAGGAAAAGGAGGATGAAGCCGACCAGAACAGCTGAAATGAGGGTGTTCGGCACCCTACTGAGCAATGAGGCGTGTCCTTTGGACTCATCTTGAGCGCTGACCAAGGCAATAACGCACAGCAATAGTGCAAGCGTGACCAATGCTGATGAGGCGAGCGCATCAGGGAAAAGTGTTGCGAGCCCTCCAAGAAGAGCCAACAAGATCGCCAACCAATTCGTGGCGAGCCCTTGGGTCAAGACCTGTATCGTCTCGGCTAGCAGAGACCTGAATGTCATGGGGAACCACCTTGGTCGAGTTGCACCTTCGCAGCTATGTTCGCCCATCGGTGCGGCAAGGGCGGGCTTGACCCCTGCGCGAGCGCGCCGCATGTCGCGCCCATGACCCACTCTCCTGTTCACATCATTGGCGGCGGCATGGCCGGCAGCGAGGCAGCCTGGCAAATCGCGCAGATGGGCGTTCCGGTTGTTCTGCATGAAATGCGGGGCGTTCGTGAGACCGAAGCGCATCACACCGACCACCTGGCGGAATTGGTCTGCTCGAATTCGTTTCGCTCAGATGACCACCAGACCAATGCTGTCGGCGTCCTCCATCAGGAGATGAGGCTCGCAGGCAGCTTGATCATGGCCATGGCGGACCGCCACCAGGTGCCAGCCGGAAGCGCCTTGGCGGTCGACCGCGATGGCTTCTCTGAGGATGTCACCAAGGCGCTCAATGAGCACCCCCTTGTTGAAATCGTGCGCGAGGAAGTCGGCGGCCTGCCACCGGGTGAGTGGGACAGTGTGATCATAGCCACGGGCCCCCTGACGTCCGGCAACCTGGCCGAAGCGATCAGATCCCACACCGGCGAAGACGACCTGGCCTTCTTCGACGCCATCGCTCCAATCGTCCATTTCGACTCAATCGATATGAGCAAGGCTTGGCGCCAATCGCGCTATGACAAGCCTGGTCCGGGCGGGGATACGGCAGCATACATCAACTGCGCGATGGACGAGCAGCAATACAACGTATTTATCGACGCGCTGATCGAATCCCCGAAAACCGAGTTCAAGGACTGGGAGAAAGACACTCCCTATTTTGAAGGCTGCCTGCCGATCGAAGTCATGGCCGAGCGCGGGCGAGAAACGCTCCGCTTTGGACCGCTCAAACCTGTGGGCCTGACCAATCCACACGCGCCGGACGCCCGCCCGCACGCGGTCGTCCAGCTACGCCAGGACAACGCACTCGGCACACTCTGGAACTTGGTCGGCTTTCAAACAAAGCTGAAATACGGCGCTCAGTCAGATGTCTTCCGCAGGATCCCCGGTCTCGAGAACGCGACCTTCGCGCGGCTCGGCGGCATCCATCGCAACACCTTTTTGAATTCGCCTACGCTCCTGGACGGTAGGCTTCGCCTGAAGTCGATGCCGAGAATTCGGTTTGCTGGCCAGATCACCGGTGTGGAGGGGTACATCGAAAGCGCAGCCATGGGCCTTGTCACCGGCCGTCTGGCAGCAAGTGAGCGCCTGGGACTGACGCTTGAAGCGCCGCCACCGACAACTGCCCACGGTTCACTCGTCGCGCACATCACCGGTGGACACATCGTGGGGGCGAAGACGTTCCAGCCGATGAATGTGAATTTCGGCCTGTTTCCAGGCATCGAAGATGTTCCAACCCATCGCGAAGACGGAAAACGTCTCAAGGGTAAAGAGAAGGGGCGCGCTCGCAAGATGGCGCTCGCGGCCCGCGCGCTCAAAGATTTTGAAGCGTGGTCCTCCGGGCAGATAGCGACGCTGGCCGCAGAGTAGATGCGCCAAAAAGAAAGGCCGCCAATGTGGCGGCCCAAGGTAAGCAAGAAGGACGTCGGTTCGAGGTATCTTGGAAGCTCCACTCACCTCTCTCCGACAAATCTTTTGTAGCTGAACGTATATGAACGCCGCAGGAGCCCGGAACCCAACTCCTGTTCATATTACCGCTTCGAATCGCTTGTTTTCTGAACCCCCATTCAGGAGTCTTCGTCCAAGCTGAATGCCTATTCAGCCGCGCGGGTGAAGATGGCCTCCAGAGATCTCTGATTCATGCCGTTTTTCAGGAAGTTTGCAGGTGTCAGGTTCACCGCCTTGATGAGCCCGCGCTCTATCTCGATTTCGCCTTCCTGATTCGGGACAAGGTCGAAGTCGAGGATATTGATGCACCCAGTATCCTGCTCAAACCCTGCGCTGGAGCCCAGAGGCGCTTTGATGGTCCAGGACAGCAATAGGCGATTGACCACTTCATGGGCGACCACGAGCGCGGTGTGCCAGCCAGGACGTGAAAGCAGTGCCCGCGTGCCTTCTTCAATGCGCGACATGGCATCGGAAAAGGCTTCGCCGCCTTCCAGAAACGTCGCTCCGGGCTCGCCCGCTGCTTCGAACTGAAATGTCATCGTTGCAGCCAACTGCTCAGCGCTTTCAAAATCAATGTACCGTCCCGACTTCAATTCAGAAAAGCGTGGCTCGTCCTCTAACTCCAGCTCGTAGGGATGATGTGAGAGGACGATTTCTGCAGTCTCACGGGTGCGATGCAAGCCTGAACACATGGCCAGATCGAAGTGAACTTCGCTAAGTGCGATACCCGCCGCGCGGGCCTCCTCCCTGCCCGCTTCCGTGAGGTAGGCTTGAGAGGGATCTCTAGATTCCCGCACTTTTTTCGAAGTGTAATCCACGAAACCGTGGCGCATTAAATAGATGCGTCGCCGTCCTGTCGTGCCCGGGAGACTCGCCATTTCTAGCCCACGCCCCACTCGGACAGGATGGCGCCGCGGTGTTCGTCCACTCCGGGAGCGATGCCCTGTATCTCGCCTCGTGTTTTGGAAAACCGCGGCGCTGGTGCCGGCTGCACGACACCGTCCACTTCGACGAACGTCTCTCGCGCGCGATTGTGCGGATGGGATGGCGCTTCAGCCAGGGACAGAACGGGTGCGAAACACACATCCGTCCCTTCCATGATCTCTGACCACTCATCTCTGCTTTTGGTGGCGATGATATCGGCAAGTTTCTGTTTGAGTTCGGGCCATTTGGACCGGTCCATTTGGGCTTTGAAATCAGAATCGCTCACGCCAGCCTTTTCGAGCAAGAGCGCGTAGAATTGAGGCTCAATAGACCCGATCGACACGTACTTTCCATCGGAGCATTCGTAGGTGTCATAGAAATGGGCACCGCCATCGAGAAGATTGTCCTCGCGATTGTCATTCCAGATCCCGGCAGCCCGCATCCCATAGAACATCGACGCGAGCGATGCCGCCCCATCCGTCATGGCGCAATCGATCACCTGGCCTTCCCCAGAGGCGCGGGCATGGATGATGCCAGCACACAGGCCGAATGCGAGATAAAGCGCGCCCCCGCCATAGTCACCGATCAGATTGAGTGGGGGATAGGGCCGCTCACCCGTGCGACCCATGGCGCCGAGGGCGCCTGTGAGTGCGATATAATTCAGATCATGGCCCGCAGCGTGGGAAAGCGTTCCGTGCTGTCCCCAACCCGTCATGCGTCCGTAGACCAGCGAGGGATTCCGTTCGAGTGCTTTATCTGGCCCCAGCCCAAGCCGCTCCATCACGCCTGGGCGAAATCCTTCAATCAGACCGTCGGCCTTCTCAATCAGTTTGAGGGCCAACTCGACGTCCTCAGGATTTTTCAGGTCCAGCGCGATGGACCGGCGCCCCCGCCCGGTGACGTCTTTGGCATTCGGACCAGACGTCCCGCCAGCCCTGTCGATTCGCACCACGTCCGCGCCGAGGTCTGACAGCAACATGCCGCAGAACGGACCTGGTCCAATTCCCGCAAACTCAACAATTTTTACGCCATTCAGCGGTCCACTTGCCATCTCTTCCCTCCGTCATCTGGTTTTGAAACGCGACATTAAGACTGCCACCGGCAGATGGAAGTCTATCCTTGCGTCAGAATCAGGTTCCCGCCGTGCACGAGTTCGCTTTCAAAGACCCACAGATTGAAGTCCTGTCAGATAGCTGTCGTCGGGATGCCATCCTTGCGCGGCTCGCCACGGCTGGCTTCAGACCGCTTCTGGCATCACCGCCGATCGAACAAACAACGAGCGTGCCTTTGCTCGTTGACCTGAACGCATCAGGGCTGGTCGATCACCTCACAGGGGCGACCCTGTCCGGGCTCACGGCTGACCGCCCCATCGTACTTCTAGGAGCTTTGCCGAAAGGAGCACTGCCTGCAAAGAACCAGGTCCACATCTCATCACTCGATATGATCGCTACCCTGTCGGCAAGGCTGGACTTGCGGCGGCGGAGCCTGTTGCGGGAAAATGAGCGGGATCTGCGTGAACAGACAGCTCGCACATTTGGAAGTCCGCTCTATTTCGAAGGACGCGCTGAAGCCGCATCGACCCCGAAAGTTCTCTATGTTGGCCCTATCGGCGCGCGCTTCCTGCCCCTTTCCAAGGGGTTGTCGTCCCGCGGTGTCGAAGTCGTAGCGTCGATCACTCTGCAGACCGCAGCCATGCACATTGCCGCCGAACAGTTCAGGCTTTTGATCGTGGATCAGAAAGAAGATGCGAGCGACATCGAAACGCTGGTCAAAGGCCAGGGTGATTTGCCGGTCTATCTGGCTGGGCAAGGCGCCGATCGGATTTTTGATGGCACTATCGACCTTGATGGTGACAGCGAAACAGCCTGCGATTTCATCGCGGAACGCGCCAAGTCAGTCCCCTTGCGCACGCGCCTGAGCCGTGTGCGGCTGGGTGCGACGTCCCACGATCCTCTGACGGGTCTGTATTCTGAGGCGTTCCTGCGCGCCCATCTCCCCCGGCAGATGGAGGCCTGCGCGCAGTTTGAAACACCGTTGACGCTCCTGCATTTGCGCTGTCGCGACGGGGAGTTTTCCAGTAGCGATCTCGTCCACATGGCGTCTCTCTACGTGTCGAACCTCAGGGAAACAGACCTCCTCGCCAGGCTGAACCAATCGAGCTTCTTGGCGGTTCTCAGAGACACGCCTTATGCAGGTGCGGCGAAGCTCGGCGTCCGCTTGACCGAGGTCATCGGCGAAGACCCCAAGCTTGGTCCAAACGTGGCACACCGGATCGTCTGGCGCGCCGTCGAGCGCCGGGGCAGCTTCACGCCTGAAGGGCTGATCAGTTCGGCGCTACAAGGGCCATACACACGCACAGTCGCGGCCTAGGCGGCCTCGGTGATCGTTTCGGTCAATTCGTCCAACAGCCTTTGAATGGCCGCGATGCGCTGCGTTGGCGACCCAGATCCTGAGGTTAAAACGAGCTTGCTGTCAGGTCTGAGCTTGAGCTGAGACGGGCGCGCACGCACGATCGTCATCAAGTCTCCCGGCTCCAGGGGCGTGTCCTCCCTGAAACTGAAAACCGCACCTTTCGGTCCCGCATCGACTTTCTGAATGCCCAGTGACTTGCACCTCGCCTTGATGGCCGCCACGTCGAGCAGTTGGCGCGTGGGCTCTGGCAGCGGACCGAACCGGTCAATGAGCTCAGCCGCAAAACCTTCGCGCTCTGCCTGTGTGTCGATGTCCGCAAGGCGGCGATAAAGTGACATGCGAACCGCGAGATCTTCGACGTAGTCTTCCGGAATGAGGACAGCCAATCCGAGATTGATCGTGGGTGACCATTCGTCCGCAAAGGTCTCCACTTCGCGCCCCTGCCCGGCTTGCAAGGCTGCCACGGCGTCCTCAAGCATCTGCTGGTAAAGCTCGACGCCAACTTCCTTGACATGGCCGGACTGCTGGTCGCCGAGCAAATTGCCCGACCCGCGCATGTCGAGGTCGTGGCTCGCAAGCTGGAAACCCGCGCCGAGGCTGTCGAGGGATTGGAGTACACGCAGGCGCTTTTCGGCTGCCTCGGTCATCACCTGATCCCTTGGCGTCGTGAAATACGCATAGGCACGGAGCTTCGAGCGCCCCACCCGACCGCGCAATTGATAAAGTTGGGCAAGGCCAAAGCGATCGGCGCGGTGGATGATGAGCGTGTTGGCCCTTGGAATGTCGATTCCGCTTTCGACAATCGTGGTCGACAGCAGGACGTCGTATTCTCCCTCGTAAAAGGCCGTCATGATGTCATCAAGCTCGCCGGGCGCCATCTGGCCATGGGCGACCACGAAGCTCACTTCAGGGACATTGTCCTTCAGGAAGTCTTCCAGCTGCCCCAGATCCTTGATCCGCGGGGCGACGAAAAAGGCCTGGCCACCGCGATACTTTTCCCTGAGCAGGGCTTCACGGATAGTCACCGTGTCGAACTCAGTAACGTAGGTGCGCACAGACAGGCGATCGACGGGGGGCGTGGCGATAATGGAAAGATCCCTGATCCCCGTCAGCGCCATCTGCAGTGTTCGCGGTATCGGCGTTGCCGACAGGGTGAGCACATGAATGTCGGCGCGTAGTTCCTTCAGTCGCTCCTTGTGCTTCACGCCGAAGCGTTGCTCTTCGTCAACGACAAGCAAGCCGAGATTGTTGAACTCGATGTTCTTGGCGAGCAGCGCATGGGTGCCCACCACCACGTTCACAGCGCCGGACTTCAGGCCTTCGCGCGTCTTGGCCGCATCGCTTGACGAGACAAGCCTGGACAGTTGGCGCACTTCCAGTGGCCAGCCCGACAATCGTTCTGAGAACGTATTGTAGTGCTGGCGCGCAAGGATTGTTGTGGGCGCAATCACCGCAACCTGCATTCCCGTCATGGCCGCCACGAAGGCACCGCGCAGCGCAACCTCGGTCTTTCCGAAGCCGACATCGCCGCACACCAGCCTATCCATCGGCCGGCCAGACCCAAGATCGTTCAGGACGTCGTCAATCGCATGAAGCTGGTCATCGGTTTCCTCATAGGGGAACCGCGCGGCAAACTCCTCGTAGAGCCCCTGCCCTGCATCGATTATCTCGCCCTTTTTGAGCATCCGCTGGGCCGCGATTTCCATCAACTCAGCCGCCATCTCGAGAATGCGCTTCTTCGCCTTGGCCTTCCGAGATTGCCAGCCCGCACCGCCCAGCTTGTCGATCGCGCCAGCTGCATCTTCGCTGCCATATCGGCTGATAAGATCAATGTTCTCAACCGGCAGGAACACGCGGTCACTGCCCGCGTATTCCAGCTCCAGACAGTCGTGGGGAGCGCCCGTGAGATCCAGCGTCTTCAAGCCTGCATAGCGCGCCACGCCGTGATCAACGTGGACGACCAGATCGCCCACTGAAAGGGCCGCCGCCTCCGCGATAAAGTTCGCCGCTTTACGCTTGCGCCTCGGCGCCGCCAGGCGGTCTCCCAGAATGTCCGGCTCGGCGATTATGGCGAGGTCGCCAAGGGTGAAGCCATTCTCGACTGGAAGCTCGCAGACCGAGAGCTGAGCGGCGGTGGCAGCCGGCAGGGAATACACTCTGGTGAGGTCGCTGACTCCATGATCGTCAAAGACATTTACAAGGCGGTCGGCAGAGCCGTCGCTCCATGCTGCGAAGACCACCTTCTTACCTGTTTTCGCGAGGTCCTGCGCATGCGCGCCTGCGACTTCAAACACGTTCAGATCCGGGCGCGTTCGCTCGGGCGCAAAGCTGCGTCCAGGCAAACCGCCGAGATCTGCCTGGTTGGGGGCCGCTTCGCCAGGAAGAAACTTCGCGACTCGTCGACCGCCCAGCCGCTCATCCAATTCCTTTGGTTCCAGATAAAGCGCTGATGGCTCAAGGATTCGCCCTGTCCTTGCATCCCCGGCGGCCTCAAGGCGCGCATTGTAATAGTCCTCAGCCTGGGTCAGGCGCTCACTGGCCGCTTCAGCTGAAAGATGCCCCATCGCGATCAGCGTTGTTTCTGGCAGGTAGTCGAACAGCGTCTCCAGTCGGTCATGGAACAATGGAAGCCAGTTCTCTACGCCTTGCCTGCGGATGGACGCCCTCGCGGCTTCATACATCGGGTCGCCCGACGGCGGGCCAAAGCGCTCCAGATAACGCTCACGAAAGCGGCTTAGTACGTCATCGTTGAAGAGTATTTCGCTGACAGGCGCGAACGCAGCGCCTTGCAGCTGGGCGGTAGACCTTTGCGTCTCCGGATCAAAAGACCGAAGGCCCTCAAGGAAATCTCCGAAGAAATCGAGCCTCAGCGGCTCTGGCGAGGTCGGCGCAAAGATATCGAGGATCCCGCCCCGCACGGCATACTCGCCACGCTCCCGCACCGTAGACACACGCACATAGCCATTTGTCGTCAGGTAATCGGTCAGGGCTTGCTGCGCGACCGCTTCGCCGACATTTACCGAGAAACTGGCAGCGCGCATCAAATCAGCTGTCGGCACTCTCTGCACAAAAGACGCGCCTGTGGTGACAATCAGAACAGGCTTCTGATTGTCTTGAAGACGAGAGAGCCGCGCGAGAGAGGCGCATCTGAGCGCAGACGTCGCCGGAGATGGGCTTATCCTGTCGTAGGGAAGCGTGTCCCAGGCCGGCAGGTGAATGCGATCAAGGCTCGGGGCTGCGAACTCCGCCACTTTTAGGGCAGTGACAGCCTGCTTGTCGTCTCGGGCGATATAAAGCGCTGATCCGCCCTTGGCCTGCAGCATCTGGACAAGTGCGACAATGTCTGCGCCGAAGGGCGCACCGGCAATGGCTTGTTGGCCTGAAATGCCGGAGAGAAGGTCAGCGGGTGTCATAAGGGAGCCATCATCTGCCGCCCCATGGGACAGCGGTTAACCGGGCTGCGCCTCGTAGCGGAATGCGATGAGTTGGTCCAGCACAGGGCCTTTGTGATTGTCGGGCACGTCTTTCTGGCCGATCAACCAAGCGTAGACTTCCCAGTCGGGCGTCGCAAGCAGGCGCTCAAACTCATCAAGTTGCTGCGGTTCGTATTCATCCAGATGCTGGTCAGCAAAACTGCCCATGAGCAGATCCATTTCACGGAAGCCGCGGCGCCATGCGCGGAATTTCAGTTTTCTGCAGCGCTCGGCGATATCGTCAGTCATGGCGGGTTCCTTTCTTCACACCGGACATAGGGCGCAGCTGCCCGTGTGAACACCCGATTGCCGAGCTTACCGGGTCGCCCTAGTGTCGCGCCCATGCGGGATGAGCGCCTGTTTCCTCTTTTTGAGTCCGTCGACACACTCCCCGGTATCGGGCCGAAATCGCTTGAGGCCTACAAACGCCTGACAGACACAGGCCTGATCTGGGACCTGCTCTTGCACCTGCCAGAGCGTTGGATGGACCGGCGCGTACGCGAGAGTTTCGACGCCCTGGAAGTGGGCGAAGTTGCAACGGTTCAGGGCGAGGTTCACAGCGTGAAGGCGCCTTACAATTCGAAGGCCCCGACACGTGTCTTGCTTTTCGATGGAACAGGCTTTCTGACCCTCACTTTTTTCAGGGCCGATGGCCGCTGGCTTCAGGGGCAATTTCCAGTGGGTAAGCAGCGGATCGTTTCGGGCCGTGTCGATGAGTTCAATGGCGAGCGCCAGATGACCCATCCCGATTTCATCCTCGATCCCGAGAAACCAGAACGCCCGCCCGCGGTCGAGCCGATCTATCGGCTGACAGCAGGCCTCACAAACCGAAAGGTCCATACAGCCGCAAACGATGCCCTAGAGCGCATTCCAGAGGACTTGCCAGAATGGGGCGACCGCCATCTCATCGCTCGAAAAGGCTGGCCGACTTTCGGCGAAGCACTCACGGCGCTTCATGCGCCAGAGGTTTATGACCCAAACGCATTCGAGCGCGCCCGCCAGCGGCTTGCCTATGACGAGGCTCTCTCTCGAGAGGCCACGTTTGCATTGGCACGTGCGTCCAGAACAAAGCGGCGCTCACCCGAATTGCCCTTGGCTGGTCAAGCCCAGCGCGAAATTGTCAGCAGCTTGCCTTTCGAGCCTACGGGAGCGCAAAAACAAGCTGTCAACGATATCGCGAGAGACATGGCCGAACCGGTGCCGATGCGCCGGATGTTGCAGGGCGATGTGGGCGCAGGCAAGACCCTGGTTGGCGCACTGGCCGCGGTTCAGGCTGCAGCGGCCGGATACCAGGCCGCTTTCATGGCGCCGACCGAAGTGCTTGCGCGTCAGCAGTATGCGACCCTGGCCAATCTGCTCTCGCCCCATGGCTATGAAGTCGCCGCGCTATCCGGGCGCGACAAGGGATCAGCGCGTCAGGCAACCTTGATGGGCCTTGCGGATGGCTCGATTCAGATTGTCGCCGGGACGCATGCCCTCTTCCAAGAGAGCGTTCAATTCGCCAATCTGGGCCTCGTGATCGTCGATGAGCAACACCGCTTCGGGGTCGCAGACCGCCAAAGGCTCCTGGAAAAGGCCCTGAGCCCGCACATGCTGGTGATGAGCGCCACTCCCATCCCTCGCACCCTCGCCCAGGCTGTGCATGGCGATCTCGATGTCACGATCCTCGATGAAAAACCCGTTGGACGACAAAAGGTGGAGACACGGGTGCTGCCCGACAGCCGGATCGAGGAGGTCATCTCCGCAGTGGATCGCGCCGTCGCGCGCGGCGAGCGCGCTTTTTGGATCTGTCCAAAAGTCGATGTTGACGATGATGAGTCATCAGCCGTCGCGCGCCACGCCGCGCTAAGCGACCAGTTGTCGTGTTCAGTGGGCCTTGTCCATGGCCGCATGAAACCGGACGAAAAGGATGCCGCGCTCGAAGCCTTCAGGACAGGCCAGACAGGTATCCTCGTCGCAACAACAGTCGTCGAGGTTGGCGTGGATGTCCCCGAGGCCACGATTATGGTGATCGAACGCGCCGAGGGGTTCGGGCTGGCGCAATTGCACCAACTCAGGGGCCGGGTTGGACGCGGCGACAAAGCCGCGTTCTGTCTCCTCATGTACCGCCCCCCCCTTGGCGAGACAGCGACAAAGCGGCTCGACACGCTTCGCAAGACCGATGACGGGTTCCTGATCGCAGAGGCTGACTTTGAGCTTCGCGGGCCGGGCGACGTATTGGGGCTGAGGCAGGCTGGCGCGATCGATTACGCCGTTATCGATCTTTCGAAAGATGCTGACCTGTTGCGGATTGCCCGCTCAGACGCGAAGGCGGCTGTGGCAGCAGACCCAGACCTTACGGGTCCGCGCGGGCGGGCTCTGAGCTTGGCCCGGACGCTGTTTCAGCCGAAGGGACTTCGCTTGAAGCTTCAGGAGGAGTGAGTTTTTCTCGCTCACTTTCTTCCATCGGCATCTGTTCCGGCACCACCAATCCCGCAGATATGATCATCCGCGCGCCCTCTTCGACAGACATTTCGAGGCGGATCACCTCAGACTGATGAAGGTACATCAGGAACCCAGACGTCGGGTTGGGTGTGGTCGGCACAAAAACGCCGATGTGTTCATCTGACAGATTGGTCCTGAGTTCGCCTTTTGCTTTTGCCGTCAGAAAACCAATGCACCAGGTCCCTTTCTTGGGGTACTCGACTAGCACGACTTCCTGAAAATTGTTCTGATCGCTCGAGGCGAGCAGTTCGAACAGCTGCTTGAAAGCGTTGTAGATGTTACTGACGACCGGGATACGGCTGAGTATTCGGTCAGAGAGGCGCAGCGCTGCACGGCCAATCAGGTTCGTGGCGACCGCGCCCAGAAGCGTCAGCAGGATAATGGCCACGAGCACACCGACGCCAGGAATGGCGATGTTGGTGTAGGTCTCCGGATCAAGGATTGGCGGAAGCAACGGCTTCACACGCTTGTCGATCTCGCCGATCAGCCAAGACACGATGCCGATCGAAATCGCAATCGGCGCGGCGATGACGATCCCGGCAAAGAACCTGCCCCTCAACCATCCAAACAGCGTTTGGCGCGGCAACTGTGTGGGTTCGACCATCAAGCCGCCGTCTTTGTGTTCCTTTTGTTTCTTCTTCGCCATGTCCGCCTCTGCGCGCGCCGCCACCATCCAACGGTCTTGGCGAAACACTCGTTCCGCGTAAGTGTGGCGATTATGGGAAACACGCAAGATATTGAGGCGGCATTAAACGCGCTTTGCCCCGCTTTCATCGGCGATCATGACCACATTGAAGGGCTACAGAGACTGTCCGGCGGTGCGAGTCAGGAAACCTGGGCGTTCGATACTGTGCCCAGCAATGGCGAGGCAACATCGCTGATACTGAGGCGCGCGCCGGGAGGCGTGTCTGCAGCGCGCTCATCAGCTGCGATCGGATTGAGCAAGGAAGCGGCCTTGATCCGGGCCGCTGCGGCGGCTGACGTTCCAGTTCCGGCTGTCGCCCATGTTTGCGCACCCGGCGATGGACTTGGAGACGCGTTCATCATGCAGCGCCTCGAGGGCGAGACGATCGCGCCGAAGATCTTGCGGTCCGAAGCGCTGGCGAATGCACGGGAACGCTTGGCCCACCAGTGCGGCGACGCCCTCGCGCGCATTCACAGGCTCGACTTGAGTGATCTTCCCGATCTGCCTGTCAGTTTTGGCACCGATCAGATTGACCAGTACGAGGAAATATATCGCAGTTTTGACTCGCCCAAGCCCGTGTTCGAGCTCGCTATGTCCTGGCTGCGCGCCCATGAGCCCGCTCCCTTGAAGCGCGTTCTGGTTCATGGCGATTTCCGATTGGGCAATCTTATGGTCGACAATGACGGACTCGTTGGCGTGTTGGACTGGGAACTCGCCCATATCGGCGATCCAAGAGAAGACCTCGCCTGGATCTGCATCAATTCCTGGCGGTTCGGCAACGCACACAAACGCGTTGGCGGCTTCGGTGACCTCTCAGAACTCCTTGACGCCTATGCCGGTGAAAGCGGGATTGAGATCGATGCGAAAGACATCGACTGGTGGGAGTTGCTGGGCAGCTTCAAATGGGGCGTCATGTGCATGATCATGTACGAGGCTTTCCGCTCCGGCAGCGATCCCAGCGTCGAACGTGCAGCCATCGGGCGGCGGGTCTCCGAGACTGAGATCGATATCATCAATTTGCTTGAGCGGATCTGAAAGACATGGCGAGCCATCCGAGCACCGAGGAACTGGTCGCTGCGGTCAGCGCGTTCCTCAAGAACACTGCGCGGCCAGCCCTTTCAGGACACGCTGCCTTTCATGCGCGCGTGGCAGAAAACGCTTTGGCGATCGTTGAGCGTGAGCTGGCCCTAGGTGCGGCCGCTAACCAAGCAGCTGTTGGTCGGCTGCAGGCGTTGTTGGGTCGAGATGACGGCGACCGCGCAGCGCTAGAAAACGAGCTCAGCGACAAGATTCGGCGCGGCGACATGGATTGGGCCACGCCCGGCCTGATAGATCACCTCAAGCTCACTGCCATTGATCAGGTGAAGATCGATCAGCCCAAGTATTCTGGCCTCGCGATCGCCACAGAGTCGCTTTAGCCCTCAAGGCATGAAGACTTTCCTATTGCCCATGGCGGCGCTTCTCGCAGTCGCCATCCTTTACGCTAGCATCGTTCTTGGGGTGCCAGCCTACCTTGCCTCAGGCGCCGCTCTAGAAGCCGACGCAGCAGACTTCTCGACCGATGAAGGCTGGATCCTGAGGCCCGACGCCCGCCCGGACGCGATCTGGGAGAGTGGCTGGGCCATCGATTTTATCGTTCTGCCTCAGATCCCTTCCACGCTTCACAAGCATGGTCTCTTAGCGACGCAGTCTGATAGCGTGTCGAGAACGATACGGGCGCAGCAATCGGCTGCAGTCGATCTCCTTGGCGCTGAAGGCCCAGTCTACATGCCTGCCTTGAGGCTACCGACCCAGGCGTCCGGGACGCCAGATTGGAACACTAGCCGCGACGATCTCGTCGCGGCCCTCTCTGCCTATTTCGAGATCGACAATCGCGGCCGAGCCGTTGCGCTCTATGCCGAACCGCCGCTGGACACCCTGCTTACGGATGTGCCGCAATTGCTTGAGGAGGCTGGCGCAGCCTCGGCCGCCGACCGGGTCGTGCTTATACTGAAACCGGGCGACAGCGGCGCGAGCCTGACGGCATCAGATGCCCTGCCCAATGCTGCGGTGTTCGAACTCGGCTTGGGTCAGTCCTCGGCAGGGTTGTCGGGCCTGATGTCGTTGCCAACGCCGTCGACGGTGTGGACACTTGATCAGAACGCTCAGACCACCGGCTCCCTCGGTGCGGCTGTCGCGCAAGCTCTGCAACGCGCAGAAAGCAATGCCCGGCGAACGGCTGAACCCTTTGGCGCTTTCGAAGTCGTTCGCGAAGCGCCCATTAACCGCCCATGCGAAGCGGGGTTGCGATGCAGGCGGGACTAGTTCGTCGCGCCGACGGATGAACCTTCCCCTAAAAGCGCGATAACATGGTCCCAATGGTCCAGCGCTGCCGCGTCGCCCATGGCCGCAACCTCAGCTGCCCGCAGGGTCGCAATGACCTCAGCGTCTTCGCCATACTGTTTGATGAGTTGCGCAGCCGCTGCGACGGCGTCATTTGCTGAGCGTGTGTCGGACATGTCTCTCTCCGTTGAAGCCAATCGACTTTTTTCGAACAATCGCAGCTGGTATTGATCCATGGCTTTCTGCTTGGCGTAGTGAAGGTATCTATTCCTGCGGAGCCGTGTCGCCCAGTGTCATCCCAAAAACCCGTCATCATGTGGTTCCGAGAAGACCTGCGTCTTGCCGACAATCCAGCACTGGCTGCCGCCTGTGAAACGGGCGCGCCCGTCATCTGTTTGTTCGTGCTTGAGACTGAAGGCACTGGGCAACGCGCCATGGGCGGCGCACACAATTGGTGGCTATACGAGTCTCTGGAAGCCTTTTCGAAATCGATCGGCGAGTGCGGCGGACAGCTGGTGCTGCGCGAGGGGCGGGCAAAGGACATCTTGCTTGAGATCTGCGAGGATCAGGGCATTGAAGCTGTGTTCTGGAACCGGCGGTATGATGCTCAGGGCATCGAGACCGACAAATCGATCAAGTCAGCGCTGAAGTATGCCGGTATCGAGGCCACTAGTAAGAATGGCCGCTTACTCACGGAACCCTGGACTTTCGAGACGAGCAGCGGCGGCTACTACAAAGTCTACACGCCCTACTGGAAGTCCGTACGGGCTGAGTATTCCGCGCCGGATGCGCATGATGCCCCTGACACATTGGCGGATCTTGGCCTCCAGTCCGACCAACTGGCCGATTGGGATCTGCTGCCAACGAATCCGAATTGGGCCGAGGCCTTTTCAGACCACTGGACGCCTGGCGAAACTGGCGCGCGGGAACAACTGGAAGCCTGGCTCGATGACGGCGTCGATGACTACGACGATCACCGCAACCGCCCTGATATCAACAATTCCACATCGCGTCTGTCTCCGCACCTGCGCTGGGGCGAGATCAGCCCTGTGCAGATTTGGCGCACGGTTCGCGGGCGCATGGAAGACGGTCGCTACAAGATCAATGAAGACAGCGCGTGGACCTACCTATCCGAGATCGTCTGGCGCGAATTCAGCTATGTTCTTCTCTACCACAATCCGGATTTGGCCGAGGAGAATTACGCGGATCACTTCCGCCACATGCCGTGGCGTGATGACGAGGACGACTACCAGCGCTGGTGCCGAGGCCAGACAGGCTACCCAATCGTGGACGCCGGCATGCGCCAGCTCTGGGAGATCGGCTGGATGCACAATCGCGTCAGGATGATCGTGGGATCATTCCTGACGAAGCACCTTTTGCTCCCCTGGCAAAAGGGCGAGGAATGGTTCTGGGACACGCTGGTCGACGCTGATCCGGCATCGAATGCTGCAAGCTGGCAGTGGGTGGCAGGGTCGGGTGCTGATGCAGCGCCCTACTTTCGGGTCTTCAACCCGATCACACAGGGCAGCAAATTCGACGAAACGGGCGAATATGTCCGCCGATGGTGTCCTGAACTCAAGGACCTGCCCCTCAAGCACTTGCACAGTCCATGGGAAGCGCCCGACAAGGTGCTGAAAGAGGCTGGAGTCACGCTTGGCGAGACCTACCCTCGCCCGATGATTGATCACAAGGACGGACGCCAGCGCGCGCTGGACGCATACGACACCCTCAAGGAAAGACGTGAGGCTTCATGAAACGTGTAGCAATTATTGGCTCGGGCATTTCCGGCCTGGGCGCAGCCTATGCCCTGAAAGACAGCGCCGATGTCACGGTCTTCGAGGCGCGCGATCGTGTCGGCGGCCACGCCCACACTGTCGACATTGAGTATGACGGCGTGGCTATGAGCGTCGACGTGGGCTTCATCGTCTACAATGGTTTGAACTATCCGAACCTCACCGGCTTCTTCAATGCGCTTGGCGTTGAGACTGAGGCCAGCGACATGAGCTTCGCGGTCTCAAATCCTGATGGCTATGAGTGGGCGTCAACCGTGAGGGGCATCTTCGCCCAGAAACGCAACCTTTTCCGCCCTGCGTTCCATCGCTTCTGGCGCACCATCCTGAAGTTCAATGACTTGGCGCGCACAGAGCTCGCCAATGGCGGTGTTGGAAATGTGTCCCTCGGCACATGGCTCGATACCCGCAACTTCGGAGAAGACTTCAAACAGAATTACATTCTGCCGATGGCGGGCGCGATCTGGTCCACCCCCGAGCGCGGCGTGCTCGACTTTCCAGCTGTCAGCTTCTTCAACTTCTTCGAAAACCATCGCCTGATGCACAAGGAGCGGCCGAAATGGCGCACGGTTTCCGGCGGCTCAATCAACTATGTGAAGAAAGCCAGCGCAGCACTCGGAGCGCGTATCAAGCAAGGCGCGCCCGTGAAGCGTATTTCGCCTTTCGGTGATCGCACGCGCGTCGACTATGGCGAGGGTCATAACGACATTTTCGACGAGATTGTCTTCGCGTGCCACTCGGACCAGGCGCTGGCGCTGCTCGACCCGGCCTACGACGACCAGCGCTTCCTGCTCGGCTCGGCGCGGTATCGCCCCAACAAGATCTACCTTCACAGAGACAAGCGCCTGATGCCGAAACGCAAGGCAGCCTGGGCCAGCTGGAATGTGATGAAGGGCGGAGGCGAGGACATCACGCTCACCTATTGGATGAACCGTCTCCAAAATCTCAGGGCCGATCGCCCCCTGTTCGTGACTCTCAATCCCGAAACTGCCCCGGCGCCGGAGAGTGTTTTCTACGAGACCAGTTTCGATCACCCGCAATTTGACGCTCCGGCTGATGCTGCCGTACGCTCAATCAAGCGGATGCAAGGACAAGACGGATTGTGGTTTGCGGGGGCCTGGATGGGGCATGGCTTCCACGAGGATGGGCTGAAATCGGGATTGGCCGTTGCGCTCGCCTTGGGCGGAAGTGTTCCCTGGAAGGTAGAAAACGTGGATACGTACGAAAACGCGCGTCCCAGCCTGCCCTTGCAGCGGGTGGGAGCCAAACAGTGAGCGAAAGTGCTGCTCTGAAACTGGTGACAGGGCGTACGGTTCATGCGCGTTTCACACCGTTCGAACAGCGCTTTTCCTATGGTCTCATGATGGTCGACGTCGATATCGACAGGCTGGATGAGGCGCGCAAACAGACCCACCTTTTTTCAATCGACAAGACAGCCCTCTACAGCCTGAACAAAGATGATCACGGCAGTAAGGGCGCAACGTCTCTGCGCGATTGGGCGATCTCACAGCTTGCAAAGGCAGACGTGGACGCACATGGGCTCACGCTCCGAATGCTCACCTTTCCCAGACATTTATTTTACAGGTTTGCGCCCCTCACGGTCTGGTTTGCCAGTGACGATGATGGCGCGCTCGAAGGCGTGATTTACGAGGTCAACAACACATTCGGTGAAAGCCATACGTACGTTGCGAAAACCGATGGATCAGTTGCCGTGAGTGAAGCGGACAAGTCCTTTCACGTCTCACCCTTTTTCGACATCACTGGAAAGTACAAGTTTACCCTCCGCAAATCAGCTGACCGCATCTCCCTCGTCATCGACACCCTTGTGGATGGCGAGCGGACCCATATGGCAACCATCACGGCATCCAGTCAGCCCGCAACAGACGCCGCGCTGCTCAAGAGCGCCCTGCGCCGCCCCCTCAGTGCGATGGGCGTGACGACAGGCATTCATTGGGAAGCGCTGAAGATCTGGCTCAAGGGAGCCGGGTACCGATCAAAACCCAAACCGCCGAAGATCGGTTACACTGTGGCCAAACCGATCAAGAGTTGAGTGAAAGAAACACCTTTGATGACAGACCCGATCCGCGCATCCCGTCAAACCCTCAGCAATCTTGGCGGTGTGCCCGCCGTTTTCCGCGTTGGCGGAATGGCCCTCCTACGTGCCAGGCGCGGCAGCATTCTTTTCGAGCTGCCAGATGGCCGGGCCGTCCTGTTCGACCACGGTGAACCTGGCCCAAGTGCCGAGGTTATCGTCCACGACTACGACTTTGTCCGCCGCGCTCTCGCAGGCGGCGATGTGGGCTTTGCAGAAGCTTACATGGATGGCCAGTGGTCCACCCCCAACTTAACCGCTGTGCTCGAGTTTTTCTCGGAGAACTTTGAAGCCGCTGGGCAGCTCGCGGTCGGTGGATGGCTGATCAAGATGATGAACCGCGTCCGACACCTGCTCAACCGCAATTCGAAGGCCCAGGCGAAACGCAACATCATGGCCCACTACGATCTCGGCAACGAATTCTACGAG
>JBCBGD010000006.1:0-26557 GCA_038527085.1 Pseudomonadota bacterium
CCGACGGTCGTCGCGCAAAACGCTCTTGCTGAAGTCTGCGGTCTGCCGGGGAGGGGCCAGGACTGCGAGGCTCCGGAGATGATCCAGGCCATCGGCTATTCAGAGCCGAGCTACGTCATGACCACGGGCACGCAAAACCTGCACCCGCCGGAAACCGTCGTGGCGCTACCGGCTCGGGACGCCTTGCCGGCGGCTTTCCTGATCAATCTCGAAGACGAAGATGGCGCCCCGGCGCTGGAGCTCCTGCGAAACAGCGCTGACTTGGAAGGCCTCTGCGTGACGGAATCCCGCCACCATTACGGGATCAACTATTCCAATGGCGACCCGGTCCACTTCGTCGCCTTGCGCCTGTCAGCACCGCCATGCGCCATCGTCCAGGCGGAGCGTTAGACAACGAAAGAGATCAACGGAAACCTTGGTTTGCGTATGCCCGCGTCAAGCGCATCTGCGCTCACGCCAAACCTTGGCTGCCGGCAGATCTGCCCAGGTGAAGGAAAAATCGGATGGGCCGTTTGCGATCAGATGATCGAGGCGCTCTTTGGCTTCTTCGATGGTTGGAATGTGCCCGACATCCACCCACCAAAGGGCTACGGTAGGCTTGTCTGGCATCTCGAAGAAGTCGTGCTTTCGCGCATAGAAATTCTGGTGAACTGTCTGGAACACAAACCGGGCCAGCGTAGCGTCATCTTCCCAAACGGACATGTTAACGTTCATGGTTGGATCGCCAGGCCAGTGAAGCGCCATGGCGCCATCGCCAGTCTCATCCTGGAGACGCCAGACAAACCCGGGCATGCGCTCGGCAAGCTCATTGATCCGGCGTAGGTTATCGAAAAAGTCTGTCATGCGCGGATCGTCGGGTCCGCCCAATACGCGGCCGATATTCACTTGAGCCAGATGTTTGTTGGATGACATTGGATTCCCCGCCCCTCAGATTTCAAAGCACCCTAAGCTGAGAGTGGACGCAATGCACCCGAAAGTTCTTATCCCGGCACATGGGCCGCAATCAGGTGCGGGCCGCCGTCGGCGAAGGCTGTCGCAAGGGCTGCCTCCAGCTCCTCGCCAGTGCGCGCATCGTGGCCCGTGACGCCCTGGGCGCGGGCGAGGCTGGACCAGTCGATCTCCGGGCCATCGAGGTTCAGCATGCCGCGCGCGGCGGGGCCGGGATTGCCCGCGCCCGTGCGGTGCAGCTCGATCTGCAGGATGCGGTAAGTGTGGTTGACGAAGACCACAGTCACGACAGGCAGGTTCTCCCGCGCCATAGTCCACAGCGCCTGGTTGGTGTACATGCCCGCGCCGTCGCCTGACAGGCACAGCGTCGGCGTGCCTTCCAGCGCCGCGCCGATGGCGAGCGGCATGCCCTGGCCAATCGCCCCGCCCGTCAGCATCATCCAACGGTGTGGGCGCGCGGTGGTCGTCGCCATGTAGACGGGTAGCGAGTTGGAGACGCCATCGTCCGAAACGAGAGCGCCTTCGGGCAGATTGCGGGCAATCGCTGTGCCGATCTTGGCCGCGTCCAGTTCGCCAGTCGGGGCGTCTGGAAGGGAAAGCTCAGCCAAGGGGGCCGCGTCATTGGCACCCAGCACGTCGGCCAACATGGCAAGCCCTGCGCCGGCATCGCCATGGGCATCGCAAAGAGAGGCGACCTCACAGCCATCTGGCATCAACAGGCTGGGTTTGCCGGGATAGGCGAAGAAAGCTGCGGGGGTTTGTGTGCCCGCCAACACCATGAGGTCGGAGCCTTCCAGATCCTTCATCGCCATTTCGGCGAAATACTGCATTCTGTCCGGCACGAAATAGCCCGCGCCGCGCTCCATGATAGGATAGAACGTGTCGGTCATCACGCGGATGCCGGCCGCTTTCAGGCGCGCGGCAGCGTCCAGGCCTTCGCCTGACAAGGCGCTTGCGCCATTCATGATGACAACGGGTTTGCCGGACTGGTGAATCCGTTTTGCGACAGCCTCGACTGTGTCTTTCGAGGGCGCCGGCAAGGCGGGCGCTTCAATAGGCTCAGCTCTTGCCCCGCCATCGAGCCATGCGCTGTCGGCGGGCAGCACGAGAGAGACAGGGCCAGGCAGCGGCGCATGGGCAGCGGCAAAGGCCTCCATCGCCAGAGCGCCAGCGCGGGCTGGCGTGTCGATCGACTTGATCCAGACCGAATTCGGCCCGGCCATGCCTGTAATATCGCTTGTCAGCGGCGCGTCATAGCGGGTGTGATAGGTGGCGTGGTCGCCGATGACATTGATCATCGGGGTGTGGGCGCGGCGCGCATTGTGGATATTCGCGCCGGCGTTCAGGTAGCCCGCGCCGAGGTGAAGCAGAGTCATCGACGGCTTGCCATGGGCGCGCGCGTAGCCATCGGCAGCGCCTGTCGCCACGCCCTCGAACAGGCAGAGCACGCTGCGAATGCGCGGCTCGCGGTCCAGCGCGGTGACGAGGTGCATTTCCGATGTGCCGGGGTTGGCGAAACACGCGGTGATGCCTGCATCGGCCAGGGTCCCAACAAGCGCTTCTGCGCCTGTCATCTCGTGTGTGTCGCTGGCCATGTTGTCCTCCCCGGCGCATCTGCCTTTTTATGCGGTTCCGCGAGGGGGATAATCCTTGTCGTCGATGAAGGCCATAGCGCTGCGGACGTCTTCAAAGGCTGGACGGGCAAATGGCACGCTCTGAATCCAGGCGGCATACAGTTTAGCGTGCTTGAACAGCAGGATGGCGGGCTCGGCGAATTTTGCCGGCTCGTTGTCGGAAATGCTCTCGGAGACATAGAGGCCGAACGCGCGCACCGTGTCTTCGCTCAGCTCAAAGGCCAGCGGCAGGTCGCCCAATTCCCAGTCGCTGTGGGCCTTCTTGGCGCGCTCTTCGCTGTCCATCGAGGCGGTGACCACAACGCAGCCCGCATCGACAAAATCGCGCAATTGGTTCGACAGGTCCTTCAGCTGCTTCTTGCACAGCGGGCAGTGGAGGCCGCGATAGACCACCACCATGCGCCAGGGCATGTCATCTGCTTGTTTCTCAAGGTCCCAGCGCGTGCCGATGATGAGATCGAGATGCAGCGGGGTGTCGAGGTCCTGTCCGGGGAGGATGCGGGTCATGGGGTGCCTTTCGTAATGCTCTCCACGAGCAACGGGTGGGCAGGCGCCTTGTTCCTGTCAGAAGCGGATCAGGTCTTGGTTTGCTCCGTCATAGAGCGCTTCGACCGCGTCTGCGCGCAGGGCCTGAACCTTGGCCTGGTTAATGTAGCCCTTCTCTGTGATTTCACCGGCTTCGGCGATAGGCGGCGTGGTCTGCAGGGAAATCGCCGCAACGCGTTGCGCGGCATTTGGGTGGGCGCGGTTATAGGTCTCGATGCCTGTGGCGACGGCCTCGATGATCTTCGGGTTCTGGCAGAGGCTCATAAGGTCTGTTTCAGCGCCTGCGCGGCGCTTGCACCAGTTCTCGTTCAGGAAGCCCAGCAGCGCGATCTCGTTCTTGTTGAGACCGCAGACGACCACGTCCGACAGCGCGCCATCCACAGCCTCGACCACCTTCACCCGCACCGTACCCGCCGACACCCATGTGCCGCTGGCGAGCTTGAACTCCTCGGCCAGGCGGCCATCGAAAGCGAGGCCCCTTTTCGGGTCCTCAGGGTCGAGGAAGCGCACCGCATCGCCCATCTTGTAGAAGCCTTCCTCGTCGAAGGCTTCCTGGGTCTTTTCACGGTTGCGATAATAGCCTGGCGTGATGTGCGGCCCGCGCACCCGGCATTCGAGCTTTTCGCCCACGGGCGCCAGCTTCATCTCGCAGCCGGGCAGGGGCAGGCCGATCAGACCCATTGTGTCGTTCGGCCAGTGAACGTTGGAAAGCGTGGGTGCCGTCTCCGTGGCGCCGTATCCGGCCGACAGGGAGATACGCTCGCCCGTCGTCTCGACGGCGACTTTCTGGATGCGTTCATAGATGTCCTGGCCCATGGAGGCACCGCCATAGGCCATCACGAACAGGCGCTTGAAGAAGGTTTCTGCCAGCTCACTGTCGTGTTCCAGCTCAGTGGCGAGCGCCGCCCAGGCCGCGGGCACAGTGGTGTGCTGTGTGGGCGAGACCTCGCGCATGTTGCGCATCATTTCCGGCAGTTTGGCGGGCGTCGGCGCGCCCCAGTCGATGTAGAGCGTGCCGCCCCAGTCGGTCATGGAATGCAGGATCGCATTGGCGCCGTAGGTGTGGCTCCAAGGCAGGAAGTTGATCATCACCTGCGAGCCCTGGGAGAGCTCTTCGAGCCGCTCCACATCCCAGACGGAGCGAATCATCTTGGCGTTGGCGGCGATCATGCCATGTGTGTTGATCACGGCCTTGGGCTCACCGGTGGAGCCTGATGTCATCATGAACTTCGCGACCGTCTCGGAGGTCAGCCTGTCATAGGCCAGGTCGACCGCGCTGGTTGGCTCTGTTTCGAGCAGCGCGTGCAGCGGCACGCCGCCGGGCACATCAGGCGCATTGCGCGCGTAGATGACAGGTCGCCCCGCCAAGACCATGCCGCGAAGCCCGCGCGTATATTCGGCCCCATCGTCCACATAGAGGATGCCGGGCTTCACCAGGTCATCAATGTAGTTCAGGCGCGTGAAATCCTGGGCCAGCGTCGCATAGGCCGGGGTCACCGGCACCACAGCCGCCCCGACCCACATGGCTGCATACATGACGAGCGCGTGTTCGATGGAGTTGCGCGACAGGATCATCACAGGACAGGCAGGCCCCGCGCCCATGTCCAGAAACGCTTGTGCAAGCGCGCGGATCTCGCCGAGCGCCTCGCCATAGCTGATTATGGTCCAACCGGGCTGGCTGGGGTCTTCCGCATCGCGCTGGGCAAGCCAGGTACGCTCTGGCGCGGCTGCTGCCCAATAGGTGATCGGCGCCAGCATATGCGGCGGATGTGGACGCAGCTTGTGACCGTTCCTCAGCAGGATCGAGCCATCGTCGCGGCGCGAGACTTCCAGCTTCTGCGGCAGGTAGGGGATTTCGCGAAACGGGACGTTGTCTGTGCTCATAGGTATCCCTCTGTTTCGATGTGCACGACCGCGCCGCAATGCTTGCAGTGCACGGCGTCAGGATCGTGGCGGGTCAGCCCGCAACTTTCGCATTCCACGCTGACCTTATCGGTTGGAGAGACCACCGCGCGCAAGAGGTTGAGAAACAAAGTCAGCCCGAGCACCATGATGATGACCGAGAGCAACCTGCCGAGGTCGCCCTCCATCAGGATGTCGCCATAGCCCGTCGTGGTCAGACTGGTGACCGTGAAATAGAGCGCGTCGAGATAGGAATTGATGTCATCGTTCAGGCGCAGTTGCTGGATGTAGACCAGCGCGGACATGATGAAGACGAAAACGACGAGGTTGGTGATCCGCTCAAGGATACGCCGGTGCTCGGCCAGGAAGCCTGCAATCCTTTCGGCGCGGCGCAGGACCGTGAAGGCCCGCACGATCCGTACCGCGCGCAGCACGCGAAGGAACGCAAGATTGGTAATGAACAGGGGTGCGAACATGCTGAACACGACGAGAATGTCGGCCCAGTTATACAGCCTCCTGAAAAAGCCCGCCCGCGGCTTGGCGATGTAAAGGCGCGCCAGCAGGTCCAGTGCAATCACGGCGCCGATAACATAGTCGATCCAGCCATGGGGCGTCTCGCGGGTGTTGAACGGCGTGAACAGGAAATAGCCGATCGTCGCCACGTCAAAAGCGAGCATGACCAAGCGAAACACCCACGGCCCACGGCCATGGCCCTCATAGAGCCAGAAGATCTGCCTGTTCAGCCCCCGCCGGTCACTCATGGAGGGGGCTTACCCCTCGGCGGGCCTGCAAGGCAAATCCATTGGGTATTTTTCGCCGGTCTCGCTGTGTACGGCCATGCACGTATCGCCCTCCATCATCAGCGTGAAGACGGTTGGCATGGCTGTGCTGGCCGTTTCCATCGGACCGAGCGGCGGCGGCAGGACCGATATTGTGGACGACTGTGTCGGGTCGCCCGCACCAAGTTCGATGTTTGCCCGGCCCATGGCCTCTGCAAGCGTCGATTTCAAAGTGGTCATCGTCTCGGGACTGTCATCGGCCAGGACGGCGGGCACCGCGTCGTTCGGGGTTAGCTGACAGGCTGAGGCCATGGCGAGGCTCCCGGCGGCGAGGATGTGGCGGAATGATATCATCTGTCGCCCCGCTCTGGCGGCGTCATCCGCATGTCGCGGTTGGTCTCGAACAGGCCAGGCTCAGGCGCAACGAGCATGAGGCTCGGGTCTGGGCGCACAGCGGCGCCTGTTACGGAGCGAACCGTGGCACCAACCACGGACACGGTCGGCGGCGTTGGGCAACTGCCATCCTCGCGGAATTGGAGCGCCGCCGCGAGAAGCGTTTCGTTCTCGTCGCCCAGTGTTCCGGTAAGGTCATCGAGCACCTGGCAGCCTGGCAAGGCCTGGGCAAACGGTGCAACGATGTCTGTCGAGTTCTGGGGCAGGAAACCGTCGGTGTAGTCACCAAACCCCTTGTCGTTCGTGCCTTGGAACTGGATCGTGTAATAGGTCTCGCCGCAATTGTCGGTGGGGAAGAACCCAAACGGCTTGCCGCAGGTCGTGTCGCCGATAAGGACCACTTCGACGTCGATGCCGCGCAGGCCGTTGATCACGGCCTCGCTGGCGCTGCAAGTGCCTTCGGTCGACAGGATATAGACGCGGTTGAGGTCCAGTTCAGGCAGGGGGGTGCCTGCCGCAAGGCTGAAGCCCTGGCCCGTCGAAATGAATGGAATCGGCGAATTGATATCACCGAAAACCGGGTCCCTGCAGGTCGCATTATCGCAATTGTTATAGCGGAGCTGCTCAAACACCCGTCCCTGAGTCGCGGTATCGCCCGCCACCATGTAGCCAAGCTGCGCTGCCACCGCGAGGAGACCGCCGCCATTGTAGCGCAGGTCCAGCACGAGGTCGCTGACCCCGGCGGTCTGCATGTCCACCATGGCGTCGTAGATTTCGACTTCGCTGGCAAACGGGCTGAACGTGTTGAAGAGAATGTAGCCCACATCCCCGCTGGGGGTGGAAATGATGCTGGTCCGATTCACAGGAGCACGAGACAGATTTTCTGACGTCACGGTCACCGCCCGGATGCCCGTTCCATCAGGATTTCCGAGCTCGAAGTTTGTGGTCGTGCCGGCTGTCGCGGGGAAAAGCGCATTGTTGAGCCCGTCAACATCGCTGCCGTTGATCACATCGATTCCGTTGATCGTGTAGAGACGCTCGCCGCGCTCGAAATTTGCGCGTCCGCCGACAGTTTGGGAGGCTGGTGAATTCGGCTCTGTGTAGACCACCCGAACGTCGCGCGGCGGTGCTGACTGCAGAAAGGCGAGCCTCACGCCGTAGGAGGCCATGGCCGCCGAATTGCGTTGTTCGAGGAATTCTTCCGTCGGCTGGCTGAAGTGGAAGTCATCCTTCTCTTCACCGGATGGCGTGGTCTCAAACGTCCTGAGAATCGCAAAGTAATCGAGTCTGTTGTCGAAATCGTTTGGATCGCGGTCGGTAACCTCATCATTGAAGAGATAGGTTTCGTTAGTCCAGGAGCGCAGCCAGAACAGCTCTTCCAGCAAGCTACCGGGCTGGTCGGGGAACGCATTGCCTTCGAGATCGACGCCGCTTCGGGGATTTTCGCAGCGTTGTTCGAAGGTGGTGCGCGGTTCGAACACACCGGCCGTAAACGTGGGCTCAGCCGGAGGTGGTGGTGGCGGAGGAGGAGGAGGGGGGGGTGGCGGAGGAGGGGGTGGAACAATGGTCACGCCTGTGTCGCTCCCACCGCCGCCGCTGCAGCCAGACAGAGCTAGTCCTGCTCCAGCAATGAGTGAAACAAAGACAAGCCCACGAGCAATTTTCATTTATATGACCTCTGTATCTGACCCGGTCAGTCTTCACCCTGAAGACGAAACTTCAAGCCGGTATTTCACCACCTTTTCAGGCTATTTTGACGCAAGGGTTTCGTGAAATTTCACCGGTGCGCCAGAGCCTTTCCTCACTAGATCGCCATCGCGCATGATGGACTGGCCTCGGATGATGGTGCCCACGGGCCAGCCACGTGCTTCAAATCCATCAAATTGAGTCCATCCGCATTTCGATTTCGACCACTCAGCCGTTATCGTTTCACGCCGTGCCATGTCCACCAAAGTAAAATCTGCGTCATACCCTTCCGCGATGCGACCTTTGCCTGCGATGCCGAACACACGCTGGGGGCCCGCCGAGGTGAGTTCCACGAACCGGCGCAAGCTGAGCTTTCCTGCATTTACGTGGGTCAGCATGACAGGCACGAGCGTCTGAACGCCAGGCATGCCCGAGGGCGAGGCCGGGTAGGGCCTGTCTTTTTCTTCCTTGGTGTGTGGGGCGTGATCGGTTGCCAGCACATCCACGATTCCCGCATTCAGGGCGCGCCAGAGGGCCTCGCGGTGACGGGCTTCCCGCACGGGAGGATTTTGCTGGGCGTAGGCACCAAGCCGTTCGTAGCAGTCCGGAGCTGCCAGCGTCAGGTGGTTGGGCAATACCTCGACGCTCGCGACGTCCTTGGCATCGCGCAGAAGCTCCATCTCTTCGGCGGTAGAAATGTGCAGCACGTGAATGCGTTTGCCGGTCTTGCGCGCCAGGCGCAGCAGCCGCCTTGTGGAGCTCACAGCCGCTTCAACGTCACGCACAACGATGTGGCTTTGCCAGTCACCTTGCACGGCAAGTTCGCGCCGCTCAGCAAGGCGGTATTCGTCCTCTGAGTGAAACGCGGCGCGGCGCTGAATGGCATTGAGGACGCGCTCGACGCCTTCGTCGCTCTCCACTAACAGGGAGCCTGTGGAGGCGCCCATGAACACTTTCACCCCGCAGCATCCCTCCATGCGCTCCATCTCGGCAAGCACATCGGCATTCTCATTGGTCGCGCCGGCATAGAAGGCGTGATCCACGTCCATGCGGTCTTTCGCCCGCGCGAGCTTGTCGAGCAGCATGTCGGGCGAGGTGGTGGTCGGCTCCGTATTGGGCATCTCGAAGACGGCCGTGACCCCACCAAGCGCGGCTGAGCGCGCGCCGGTCTCGAGGTCTTCTTTCCACTCCAGGCCAGGTTCGCGGAAGTGGACCTGGCTGTCGATGACGCCGGGAAGGACATGGAGGCCAGTGCAATCGATGACGTCTCCCGCATCCGCCTTCGAGAGGTCTCCGATGAAGCGGATTTTTCCGTCATTGACGCCAATGTCTGCAGCGCCTTCTTCGCCCGGCGTGACAAGCGTGCCGCCGCGCAAGATCATGTCATAGGTCTGGGTCATGAACCGTATATGCACCCCACGCTCGACGCTGTCATCCCAACCCCGACAGACGGGGTTGACGCTTGCATGCCAAGCTGCCTAGACGTGCAACAAATATTACAGGAGACACAGTGTGACAGTTCTGGAGCAACGCGGCGCGCTTAAGGTTTTGGCAGGTGCCATTGGCGTGTGTTTGCTGACCGCATCGTCGTATGTTTCGGTGCCACTCTATCCCGTCCCGGTCACGATGCAGACCCTGGCGGTTCTGATGCTCGGCGTCGTGCTAGGACCGCGCGACGGTGCTCTCACAGTGCTCAGCTGGCTCGGCCTCGCTCTTGCGGGCGCGCCGGTTCTGGCAAATGCTTCGGGTGGTGCCGCGGCGTTTGCCGGGCCGACGGTGGGCTACCTCATGGCCTTCCCGGTAGCGGCCTTCCTAGCCGGCATGTTGCCAAAGCCCCTTAGCCTCACCCAAGGCGCGCTTGCCTTCAGCGGCTTCCTGGGACTGCATGGCTTGATGCTCGCGTCAGGCTGGGTCTGGCTTTCGGTCTTGATCGGCCCTGAAACGGCTTTCGCAGCTGGCGTTGTACCCTTTCTCCTCGGGTCAGTGGTGAAAGCCTCCATGGCGCTCGGTATCACGGCGGCCTGGCCTGCGCACTGGCGCCCATAACCACCTCGACACCCAGGCTTCTCGCGCTTACCTAGCGGCGATGCAAAGCCGTTTCGCCTTTCTTCCGCACCGCGTTGTCCTCTCTCTCAAGGGGCCGGACACGATTGCGCTGCTCGAGCGTCTGATCACGTGCACGACGTCCGGCTGGAGCCTCGGAGAAGCGCGGTTTGGCGCCCTCCTCACGCCGCAGGGTAAGATTATCGCTGATTTTCTCGCGGTGCGGACCGAAGACGGTGTGCTTCTCGATGTGCACCGCGATGCCCGCGAGGGTTTGGCAAAACGGCTGAAACTGTTCCGGCTGCGCGCAGACGTAGCGATCGAGTCGGTCGATGGGGCGATTGTCGTTGCAGGCATCGAGCCCGCGACCCATGGCGTGCGGCCTGTCTCGGGCGCGCAACTCGTCTATGTCGATCCACGCTATGAAGGCGGGCGCTTGCGCGCGATCGCAGCTGAGGCCGAGTGGCGCCAATATCACGGCCATGAAGCAGAATGGTCCTTGCCGCCAGACGAGCACGAAGCCGACCGAATCTCATCGCGCGTGCCTGAATGGGGTCTGGATTATGGAGCAGCCGAGGTCTTCCCGGCCGATGTGAACGCGGACCGCCTCGGCGGGGTCGATTATTCCAAGGGCTGTTTCGTCGGCCAGGAAGTGGTCAGCCGCATGTTCAGGCGCGGCAAGATCCGCAAGCGGACGATGGTGGTCGAAGGCGACGGTTTGGAGCCAGGCGCTGCGATAGAGAGCAAGGGGCCCATTGGCGAAGTTACAAGTGTATGCGGTGGTGTCGGCCTGGCGCGGGTCCGCCTGGACCGGCTGGCGAAGGCGCGCGCAAGCGACACAAAGCTCTTGTCCAATGGGCAAGCGGTCAGCGTAAAGTCCGACCGCGAGGATTGGCTCAACGAGGAAATCATGGCGCTCCAAGTCGATGAGTGAAGATCAACTTCCCTGCGGCTGGGCTCCAGCGAATGACGCGCTTTACCGCAATTACCATGACACTGAATGGGGCGTGCCCGAGCGCGATGGTCGCGCGTTATGGGAAAAGCTCATGCTCGACGGGATGCAGGCGGGGCTCTCCTGGATCACGATCCTGCGTAAGCGTGAAAGCATCCGCGATGAGTTTGATGGCTTCGAGCCGGGGCGTCTGGTGGATTGGGACGGCCCCCGCATCGAAAAGGCGCTTCAGAACCCCGGCATCATCCGTAGCCCAAAGAAGATCGAAGCGCTTATCGGCAATGCCCGCGCTTATCTGGAGATGGCCGAGGCGGGCGAGGACTTCGCCGGCTATTGCTGGGGCTGGGTCGACGGCAGTCCCATTGTCAACCATTGGGATGTGTGGACCGACGCGCCGACCTCGACCGATCTATCGACGGCGTGGTCGAAGGATCTGAAGAAACGCGGCTTCAAATTTGTCGGGCCGACCATCGTTTATGCCTGGATGCAGGCGGTAGGACTGGTCAATGATCACCAGATCGATTGCCCCAGGCATAAGGAGGTGCAGCCATGAGCAGGCTCATCGCTGCCAGCTTGTGCGCAGTGTCGCTTGCGGGCTGCGCGAGCACAACGCCGACTGAGACTGCGTTCCAGAAATGCCGCTGGGAGGAGGGCGCGGAACGAGACCGATGCATTGAGCGACGATTGGCGGATGCCCGCTGGGATGAACACCGCGAAGAGGTTGCACGAACCGTCGCAATCAGGAGAGCAGAGCATCACGAAAGCGTCTGCCTCGGACAAGGCGGCGACGATGAGTCTTGCGAGCGCGATGGCAGATACGGCCCCGAAAGCGCTGCGCCTGACCCGATCGAAGTAGATCTATCGCCTGTGTATCCGGATGCGGAATACTGACAGCCGTGGCAGGCTCGACGGCTCAGGGTGCAAAGGCTAAACACGGGGCAAACAAGACAGCGCCCCTCGCGCGGCCAGAAAAGGTCTCCCAATGCCCACCCCCGTGATCTCTGCCACCGGTCTCTGGACCCCGCCTCACTCGGTCTCCAACGAGGAACTCGTCGCCAGCTTCAATGCCTGGTCTGACAAATGGAACGCCGAACACGCTGCTGAAATCGAAGCCGGCACGGTCGAGCCTAAGCCGCACAGTTCTGTAGAGTTCATCGAGAAAGCCTCGGGCATCAAGTCGCGTTATGTGGTGGACAAGTCGGGCGTCGTGGACCCTGACACCATGGCCCCGCGCATTCCTGAGCGGCCGAACGAAGAGATTTCGGTCCTGGCGGAAATGGCCGTGAAGGCGGCGCGCATGGCGCTGGAGACAGCCGGGCGCGATCCGAAAGACGTCGACGCTGTCTTGTGCGCGGCGTCCAACATGCAGCGCGCCTATCCCGCCATGGCGATCGAAGTCCAGGAAGCCCTTGGCATTGAGGGCTTCGGCTTCGACATGAATGTGGCGTGTTCATCGGCCACATTTGGCATCCAGACAGCGGCAGATTTCGTGCGTTCGGGCAGCGCAAAATCAGTGCTGATGGTCAATCCGGAGATTTGCTCTGGCCACCTGAACTTCTGCGATCGCGACAGCCACTTCATCTTCGGCGATGTGGCCACGGCAGTTCTGGTCGAGGCGGAAGAGATAGCCCCGCCGCAGCACTGGAAAATCCTGCACACGCACCTGAAAACGCAATTCTCCAACAACATCCGTAACAATTTCGGATTCCTCAATCGCACGGCGCCGGAAGGCGTTGGCCAACCCGACAAGCTGTTTGTCCAGGAAGGCCGCAAGGTTTTCAAGGAGGTCGTGCCGATGGTGTCGGCGATGATAGGTGAAGACCTGGAAGACCTGGGCCTCAATGGCACCGACCTGCGCCGGCTCTGGCTGCACCAGGCCAATGCCAACATGAACCGCCTGATCGCCGCCAAGGTGCTGGGACATGAAGCCAATGAGGATGAGAGCCCCACCGTGCTCGACACCTATGCGAACACCAGTTCGGCCGGCTCGATCATCGCCTTTCACAAACACTCAGGCGACTTCCAGCCTGGCGAGAAGGGCGTGATCTGCAGCTTCGGGGCGGGCTACTCTGCAGGCACCGTGTTCGTGGAGCGCGTGGCGTAAGCTAGATTAAACAAGAAGGAGGACACCCATGGCCGAGGCACGCGAATTCGACATGGTCATTTACGGCGCGACCGGTTTCACAGGGCGTCTTGTGGCGGAATACATGAACACCGCCCATCCGGGCCGGGCCGGAACATGGGCCATGGCGGGGCGCAGCGCTGACAAGCTCGCGGCCGTGCGCGACGAGATGGGCCTGCCAGCAGACACGCCTCTGATTGTTGCCAATGCCGATGAGCCCGAAACGCTCAAGGCCATGGCCGAGCGGGCGAAGGTCATCTGCACCACGGTCGGGCCTTACACGCTGTACGGCGAGCCCTTGGTGAAGGCCTGCGTCGAGGCGGGCACGGACTATGTCGATCTTTCGGGCGAGCCACTCTGGATGCGTGAAATGATCGAAACATACGACGCGCGCGCCAAGGAAACCGGGGCGCGGATCGTCCACTCCTGCGGCTTTGACTCCATTCCATTCGATCTCGGCGTGGCGTTCGCCCAGGAAAAGGCCAAGGAAAAGTTCGGCGCCTTTGCTCCTCACGTCGCGGGCCGGGTGCGCAAGATGGAAGGCACCTTTTCGGGCGGGACGGCGGCCAGTGGACGCGCGACCATGGCCAAGGTCCAGGAAAATCCGGCCTTGCTTGCCCACCTCACGTCGCCATTCTGCCTGACGCCCGGCTTCGAAGGCGCTGAGCAACCGCAGATGAGCAAGCCCAAGCAGGACCCCGACGGCACATGGGCCGCGCCCTTCTTCATGGCGGTGATCAACACCAAGAATGTTCACCGCTCGAACGTGCTGAACGGCCTGCCCTATGGCGAAGGCTTCCAGTATGACGAGATGATCTCCACAGCGCCCGGCGAGCAGGGCAAAGCAGCTGCTGAAGCCATCGCGTCGGTTGATCCCATGGGCGGTGGCGGCTCAGGCGGGCCAAAGCCTGGCGAGGGCCCCAGCAAGGAAGAGCGCGAAGCTGGACACTACGATCTCCTGTTCACCGCCGATATGGGCGACGGCCGAAGCCTCAAGGCAGGCGTGACCGGCGACAAGGACCCTGGCTACGGCTCGACATCGAAGATCATCGCCGAGGCTGGCCTCTTTTTAGCAGACGGCCATGCCAAGGTCGGCGGCGGTGTCTACACGCCCGGCGCCGCCTTCGGCACAGCGCTGGTTCCGGCGCTGGTGGAGCGTGCAGGTATGTCGTTCGAGGTCGAGAACTAGGTCACGTCGTTATTGGGGGGGGGCGGCATGTCGAAACTACCGGGGGCCATGGCGGGATTTGGCCTGGGGGCGATCAGCGTCGGCGGTGCACTGTCAGCGGACTTTGCTTCGCTTGAGCCCTATCGTGGCTGGCTGGATCCCGTGGCGCTTGGTCTCCTGGGCCTTGGGGTGGCGGCGCTTCCCGCAGCCGGGCTTGCCTACATGGCGACGCGTTCAAGCGTGGCGTCCGCCGCGACACGGCTCATCCGTCGGGAGATGCTTCTTGATGATCGCTTGGCGAACGAAGATGACCTGGAAACAATTGTTCAATTGGGACGCAAGGCCATTGGCGATGCCCATCCGGGCGTAGACGTGCTGAGGGCACGGATGAAGCGCAACTCGCAGATCATTCGGGTCGTATTCGACAGCGAGGCCACCTCGCCCAGAGTTCTCGGATACACGATCCTTTACCCGCTATCGAAGCCCTTCAGTTCATCAATCCTGTCCGGCGAACGCGTTGGCATCAAGAACCTCCCAGTTTCGGACATTGCGGAAACCATTGAAGAGGCCGGTGGATTGTATGTGTCCATGATCTATGGCTCGACCCTGGCGTCGAAAGCGTCCGCGATCGCCCTGCTGCGCGGGCAGATTCGCAGGGCATTGTTGCAGAACCGAGATATCAAGCTCGTGTTTGGCCGCCCGGCAACCTCGCATGGCTTGCGCCTTTTGCGCCAATACGGGTTCTCGCCCCTGACGGCCGAGGAAAATATCTGGGCGTCGGATGAAGACCGACTGGAAGCCCAGCGCCGTGAAATCCTGCCTGCCTGAGTTTCCTGACTTGGTGATTCCACATTCCGCTGATCTTTCAGCGCTTTGTTGCCATGATGTCATGTGAGACCTTCCTGGAAACAGGGAGGTTCCCATGACGATTCGCTTTGGTCTCGCAGGTCTGGCTGCTGCCCTTATCCTGTCTGCCTGCGGGGGCGGGGGAGGTGATGCGGTCTATGAGGAGGCCGAGGGCGGCATGCTCGGCTCCATGGATATGGCGGTCAAATCCGCCCCGCGCATGGCGCAGGATCGGGCGCCCTCGCCAGTGCCGCCTCCACCACCGCCGCCCGATGGCGAACCAGCGCCGGAAGCCGCCGAGCAATACATTGCCTACAGCCACAGCCTGGGCTTTCGCCTGCCTGTCGCGCAGGTCGAGCCTGTCATGATGGGCCATGCCGAGGCCTGCCGCGCGGCGGGCACGTCGGTCTGCATCGTTACGAATTCCAATCTGAACAACCAGTCCGACGACTATGTTTCGGGCAACCTGTCGATCCGCGCCAAGCCCGAATGGATCGAGGCCTTCATGGCGGGCGTGGATGCTGAAGCAGACGCGGCGGGCGGTGAGATCAGCTATCGCAACACAAGCGCCGAAGACCTCACCCGCACCATCATCGACACCGATGCGCGCCTGACCGCCACCAAGACTCTGCAGTCGCGCCTGCAGACCTTGCTTGAAACGCGTGATGGGGAGTTGTCCGAACTCCTCGCCATTGAGCGGGAACTCGCACGGGTGAACTCAGAGATCGACTCGACGGAATCCTATCTGCGCGCCCTGCGTTTGCGGGTGTCGATGAGCCAGCTGTCGATCGGGTATGAGACCAAGCTCACCGCATTTGGCCCCCGCCGGCAGAATCCCCTCGGCGAAGCGCTCAGCGACTTCTTCTACAATCTCTCGGGCGGCCTTGCTGGCGTGATTACAGCGTTTGCGGTCGGTCTGCCCTGGCTCTTCCTGATAGGTGTCATGTTGTGGATCTGGCTCCGCGTGATCTGGCCGCGCATCCGGCGCAAGAAGACCTAAGGCCGGGGCTATGCCTCGGAGGTGGCGAAACGCCTGACGGCATCCACAGCGAGGGCGAAGCGCGAAAAGCTCCAGCTGTGGCCGTCGGCCAGGCTGCGGAGGGAAGCCATCAGCTCTTTGCGCGCGGCCTCACATGGGGCAAGCCAGGCCTCTGCGCTGCCAGCGTTAAGCGCCTGTCGGGTCATCTCCACCTTCTGCGACACCAGTTCGTCGATCATGCGCCGAGTGGCAACGCGGTCCCAATAGCCAGCAGTTGTAAGAGCATCTTCTGCGCCGACCCTGAGGCGGTCGAGACGCAGGGCGTCGCCCACTTCGAAATAGGTCTTAGAAATGGTCTCGATGTCGGCTGCGCCCTCATCTGCCAGGTCAACCAGCCTGATGCCCATGGCGAAATAGGGCAGGGCGGCGCTCCATCGCGCGAGAGGTTCAGGTACTTCCGCGCCCATCAGGTCACGCGCGCGGCGCTCTATTCGAACAGCCGCGTGGGGCGAGGCTGTCTCCCTCAGGCTCGATTTGAACTTGTCGAGGTGAGCCGAAATGGCGTCCGCCGTTTCAGCAACCGTAGCGCTCAGCTCGCGCATGGTGATGATCTCGATTGCACGGAACAATGCGCCTGCGCCTTCCTTGTGCATGCTCGTCTGGGCAGCTGCGGGCACCTTGTTGTCCAGCGCATCTACCTCATCCTTGAACCCGCTGAGGTTCAGCACGCGGCGGCCGATCTCGAACGCACGTGTCAATTCCGTGTTCGACCGATCGGTGCTTTCCCGCAATCGCGACAGGAAGACGGGTCCACCCGCATCCAGCACACGGTTGGCAAGCACGGTCGAGACAATCTCCCGCTTCAGCCTGTGGGCCTTGATGCTGTCACCATGCTCACGGATCGCTTTGGGGAAGTAGTCAGTGAGGGTTTCTTCGAAGGATGGGTCATCGGGCACGTCCGAGGCAACCAGATCATCAAACAGGGTGATCTTTGACCAGGCGAGCAGCACTGAAAGCTCGGGCCTTGTCAGAGGCGCGCCTGCCTCCTGGCGTTGGACCATTTCCGCGCTCGGAGGCAAGCCCTCCAGCGCCCGGTTCAACACCCCGCGCTCCTCAAGATCGACCATCAGCCGCTCAAGCGCTTCCATGTCGTTGAGCGCAGTGTCCTGCGCCAAGGTTAGCGCGGCGGTCTGGTCGTAATTGTGTGCGAGCACGTGTTCGGCGACATCATCGGTCATGGATTTCAGGAGGATGTTGCGCTCGCCGCTGGGCAGCGTGCCTCTACGGATGGCTTCGCCTGCGAGGATCTTGATGTTCACCTCGTGGTCGGAGCTGTCCACACCTGCCGAGTTGTCGATGGCATCGGTGTTGATGTGTCCACCCGAGCGAGCAAACTCGATGCGGGCCGCCTGCGTCATACCAAGGTTCGCGCCTTCGCCGACAACGCTGACATTCAGTTCGCGGCCATTGACCCGCAGCGCATCGTTGGCCCTGTCACCCGCGTCCGAATGGGTCTCGCTGGCCGATTTCACATAGGTGCCAATGCCCCCGAACCAGAGCAGCTCAGCGTCCATTTTCAGGATTGCGTGGATCAGCTCGTTCGGCGTGACCTTGTCCTCGACAAGGCCTGTCATCTCGCGGATGGGATCGTTAAGAGTGATGGACTTTGCAGCCCTGTCAAAGACACCGCCGCCCTCGGAAATCAGGGAGGTGTCATAGTCTGCCCAGCTTGAGCGCGGCAGGTCGAAAATGCGCTTGCGTTCCTCCCACAGCCGCTCAGGGTCGCCCGGGTTCGGATCGACGAAGATGTGCATGTGGTTGAAGGCCGCCTGCAACCGGATCTGCTTTGACAGCAGCATGCCGTTTCCGAAAACATCACCGGACATGTCGCCGACGCCGATCACGGTGAACGGTTCGCTCTGGATGTCCTTGCCCATCTCCCGGAAGTGACGCTTCACCGCTTCCCAGCCACCACGCGCAGTGATCCCCATCGCCTTGTGGTCGTAGCCGGCAGACCCGCCCGACGCGAATGCATCTCCGAGCCAAAAGCCATGGGCTTCGCTGATCTCGTTTGCAATGTCGGAGAAGGTGGCCGTGCCCTTGTCCGCAGCAACGACGAGGTAGGGGTCATCGCCGTCCCATACCACGGTGTCATCAGGCGGGCGAACCTCGCCGTTCACCAGATTGTCCGTCAGGTCCAGCAGGGATGAGATGAACGTCTTGTAGGCGCTGATACCGGCCTGGCGGATCTCTTCACGGCTGCCACCTGTAGGCAACTGCTTTGGATAGAACCCGCCTTTGGAGCCGACGGGCACGATGACGGCATTCTTGACCTGCTGGGCCTTCACAAGCCCGAGTACCTCGGTGCGGAAGTCATCGCGCCTGTCAGACCAGCGCAAACCGCCCCGGGCCACACGGCCAAACCGGCAGTGCACGCCCTCAACACTGGGGCCTGCCACGAAGATCTCCCGAAACGGCTTGGGCGCAGGGAGCTCTTCGATCTCCTGGCTGGCGATCTTGAAGCTGATGGCGCGCTTGTGCCGGCGGCCCCGGCCCGATTGATAATAGTTGGTGCGTACAATCGCCATGATGAGGTCGGCGATCCGCCGGATCACCCTGTCATCGTCAAGCGCGCTGACGCTCACCAGCCCTGACTCGATCTCGGCACGCACCTCTTCGCACATCGACTGGCGCGCCTCGAGATCAGCCTCAGGCTCTCCTGCAGGATCAAGTCTCGCGGCAAACAGGTCGATCAATTGCCGCGTCAGGTCGGGATGCTGGGCGAGAGCCTTGATCTGGGTGGCGCGTCCCGGGTCACGCCCACTCTGGTGCCTGAAGGCAGCCAGCGCGCGCAGCAATGCTGCCTCGCGCCATGTCGCGCCCGCGCCGATGACAAGCTGATTGTAGCCGTCATTTTCAGCTTCGCCCGTCCACACCGCCACAAATGCATCCTGGAACCGTTCGGCGAGATCCTCGATCGACACTGACGTTGTGTCCGGCCGCTTCATTTTGACGTGATGGATCCAGTACGTATCCGGCGCGTCTGCAGCGGGTTTTTCCGTTGGCGTGACCGGGTAGCCGGTCTCGAAATTCACAAACAGGCCCATATTCTCAAAGACAGGGACGCATCGAGACAAGGGGATTGCGCCGTCGCGCACATAGATCTTCGCGCGGAGCACCTCCTCAGGATCACTCGGCAGGCGAAAGGCCCGTACACGCACTGTTTCGTCTGCATTCAGCTCGGACAGCTCCCGGACATCAATCAGGGCATCGTGAGGCGTGAACGCTTCGCGATAGGCGGCATTGAAGGCGCCGCGGAACGCAGGGGCGCCCTTTGCTGCAGCGTCTTCGAGTTCGGCTGAGGCCAGGGCGTCCCTGAAACTGTCGTCCCAGGTGCGCGCCAGTTCTGCAATGGCGGCTTCCAGTTCCTGGGGATCTGGCCGGGGATGGCCCGGCGACACGCGGATGTGGAACACGACGCGCACGAGAGCAGCGGTGTCGAAGCGTGGCTCGAAGTCCATCACTTCGCCGGCCAGGGTCGCTTCGAGGGCCTCCCCGATCTGCATCCGCAAGCGTGTGTCGTAGGACTCGCGGGGCGCGTACACCAGGGCCGTCACGAAGCGATCGAACTCATCAAAGCGCAGGAAGACACGCGTTCGGGGCCTGCCAATCAGATGAAGAGCACCCACAACAAGCGGCGTGAGCGTCTCTGCGGTCGACTGGAGAAGCTCATCGCGCGGCCAGCGCTCAAGAATGTTGAGCAGTGCCTTGCCGTCGTGGGAGCCTTCCCGCGCGCCGGAATTGGCAATGATCTTCTGTACCCGTTTTCGCACAAGGGGGATCGAGCGGGCCGTCTCGTCATAGGCCTCTGATGTGAAAAGGCCGAGGAAACGTGTCTCGCCGCAGACGCGTCCTTCGTCGTCGTAGTGTTTGATACCGACATAGTCAGCCGCCACGCGTCTGTGGACGCGGCTCAACATGGTGGACTTGGCAATGATGATTGGCTCGCGACGTCCAACAAAGGCGCCGATTTCCGGTGTCAGGACAGTGGGCTCGGCAGACCTCGTGAGCACATTCAGGTCTTCGTCTTTCAAGAGGCCCAGATTGGAGCCGTCGACCATCTCAGGCTCTTCGGCGATGAAGTCCCCGGCGCTATCTCTCGGAAATTCGTAGGTCCTCTTGCCGAGAAAAACGAAATGCTCGCTCGCGAGCCACTCCAGAAAGGCGCTCGACTCGGAAATGAACTCGGCCGGCAGGTGCGTCTGTTCCTGCAACCGGCTGATTTCGGCGCGCATGGCCTTGCGCATCTCTTGATAGTCATGGACCGCGAGCGCCACGTCATCCAGCGTCTCGACGGCCTCAAGCTTGAGGAGGTCCGCTTCACGGTCGGAAAGCCGGGGCAAGTGCACCTGGATCGCAGACAGTCGACTGCCATTGTCGAGCGTGATGATCGGATGGAACAGCGCCAGTACCTCAAGCCCCTGGCTGGACGCGGCATTCAGCAACGAGTCCACCAGGAAGGGCATATCGGGACCGCAGCACTCGAGGACACTGCGCGAGGACACACCCGCATCCACTGGGTCAACATGGCGAATACGAACTTGGGTGCCGCCAGCCAAAGCAGTTTCCACAAGGTCCCAGATCGCATCTGCGAGCTTTTGCGGGTCGCTTATTGCGAGCCTGGACAGGTCCTCATTGTCAGCCTGATGACAGAATTGTTCGGCCAATTGTTCGCGCGGGGCGGATGACGCAACGGTCGTGACTGACATGGAGCTTCCCGAAGCAAGTAGCGTTTCGCCTTCATAGGGAAATCAGCCCTTGGGCACAACGCGGTGGCGCACAGTCGATGCAACAGCGCTGCACGCGTTCAGCAATTATTATTGGTGGAAAAGATCACTCTGGAAAAAATTGGGCCTGCCAAACGGGGACGTGTTTGGCAGGCCCACAGGCCTCTATCCGCAGGCTGGGTGGGGGGACGCACGCGGAGGCCTGATTTTGTGCGGACGAACTTGATTGTCAGATTTATGACATCGCCGCCCCGTTGATCCTCATATGACGGATGCCGCCTTTCACTTCAAGCAAAAAAAGCACACCTGTCGGTGACGTAACTAAGCGGTTTTCGGGATCGGTCCAAAAAATCGGTATGTGTACGCTCACCTGTTGAATTCATGACGGTTTATCTGGGCCTAGCCTGGGGTCTCCATTGGCCGACAACAAGATGGCGACCCAGCGGGTCGATTTCGACTGGGCAAATAGAACCATCATCAACACGGTCAGCGGGGCTGAGAGGAACATGCCAGGGATGCCCCAAATGGCGCCCCAGATGGCCAGCGACAGCAATACCACCAGAGCAGAGAGGTTGAGGGAATCACCCATCATGCGTGGCTGCAAGAAGTTGCCGATGGCGAACTGCCAGAAACTGACCGCAGCAAAAACCAATGCTGTGTAAATGTAGGTGTCCTGCGGCGCGCCGCCCGGCACCCAGGCCGGTATCTCTGGCTGCACCAGCGCAAAGAGGGGCGGCACGAGCGCGGCAACGATCGAGCCGACTGTGGGGATATAGTTGAGCACGAATATCATCGCTGACAGGAACAGCGCGTTTTCCACGCCGAGAATCCGCAGCGTTCCGTAGGTGAGGATCGTGATCAGCACCGACACAACCGTCTGTGTCCATAGATACGACTCGATGCCTTTACGCGCCGCTTCGGCCACTTCAGTCACCTGTGCGCGTTGGGCCTTGTCGATGAAGATGCGGTCAAGTTTTCGCGGCCAAGCCGATTGGGCGAGGAAGAGAAATCCCACATAAATCACGATCAGGACGATATCGCCGCTGAGGTCGCCCACCGCGTTTGCAATGGGCCCGACAAACCTCTGGCCTGTCTCATTGAACACCAATTGTGTCAGGGTCGGCGCGTCGCCCTCCATGCCGACAACGCCATAAATATCGCCGATGAGTTCATTGATCCGCCGCTCATAGTCGGGCGCGTTCTTGCCGCCGAACTGGGCCACACCGCGCGCCATGAGCGCCACGAATCCTATGAAACCGCTCAACACGACGAGGATCGACACGCCGCGTGAGATGGCCCGCTGGTCTCCTGGAACGAGATCGTCGATCACCCTGGCAAAGCCTTCCATGGTCAGGAACAGGAACACGGCGAGCGCGAACGGCGCCATGATCCCGCGGCCAAGGTACAGCACAGCGATGATGATCCCCGTGGCGATGATCCACAGGGCTGTTTTCGTGGATGCGTCCATGCGCAAATCTCCCCGCGAAGACATTGCGCAAAGGTGTCGGGCTTTGCCGCGTGCGGGTCAAGCGCCCGCGTCGCGCACCCTCTGGACGAGGGTGTTGCGGTCTATAGAGTGGCCAAAATTTTTGGGAGGCTCGCGCCAATGCTGCGCAACATTCTGATCGGTTTCATCGGACTTCTCGCAGTCGTGATTGCGGTGATCGTGGTTCGCACACTCAATTATGGCGGCGAGGTGAACGCACGCGAGGTGGAGCTGCCCAGTGTTCCAGACATCTCGGCAGAGGCCGCCGCGGCTCACCTCTCCGAAGCGCTGCAATTCAAGACCATCACCGTTGCGCCGGGCGATCCGCGACCTGGCAGTGAGGGGCCCTGGCTCGATCTTCATCGGTGGCTGGAAGACACTTATCCCGCAGCATACGCGGCCATGACGCTTGAGAAGGTGGCCGACTACACACTGCTTTACACTTGGCAGGGCAGCGATCCCGACCTCGCGCCCCTGCTGCTGATGGCGCATCAGGACGTGGTGCCTGTCAACATTGGGACGGAGAGCGATTGGACAGCCCCGCCTTTCGCAGGAGACATCGTCGACGGCTACATCTACGGGCGTGGAACGATTGACGACAAAGGCGCGATGGTCGCCTTGATGGAGGCCGCTGACGCGCTTGCGCGCAGCGGGTTTGCCCCGCGCCGGACAGTGTATTTCCTGTTCGGCCATGACGAGGAAGTTTCGGGCTCAGGCGCAGCAGCGGGTGTGGAACTCCTGAAATCGCGCGGCGTCTCGCCGATCATGGCGCTCGATGAAGGCTTCATGATTGTCGACCCGTCACCGCTCACCGGCGCGCCCATGGGATTCATCGGCGTGGCAGAGAAGGGCTATGTTACTCTGTCCGTCACGGCGAGTGCGGAAGGCGGACACAGCTCCTCGCCGCCGCGCGACTCAGCGCCTGTGCGATTGTCGCGAGCCCTGATCGCTCTGGATGAAAATCAGATGCCGGCTGATTTTTCAGCCTCGCCGATCAAGGAACTGTTCGAAGCCAGCGCGCCGGACATGCCTTTCCTGCAGCGTATGGCGCTGGCGAACATGTGGCTGTTTGGGGGCATGGTGGAAAGCCAGATGGCGGCGATGCCCACGGCCAATGCCATGATCCGCACAACCACGGCGCCCACCATGCTGGTCGGGTCAGCGAAAGAGAACGTCCTCGCCCAGCGCGCGACAGCCGTGGTCAACTTCCGTATCCACCCCAATGACACCGAAGAAGACATCATCGCCCACGTCGAAAACGTGACTTCGGACATCGAAGGCATTTCTGTCGAGATGGGGCGAAGCGGTATTCGAGGCACAGGCGCTTCGCCTGTTTCATCAACGGACAACCTGCCTTACGGCGTACTTGCTGCTGTGGCGCGCGATGCGGGTGATGGCGCCCCCGTAGCCCCAGGCCTGGTGCTTGGCGCGACGGACGGGCGCTACGCCACGGCGATCACGGACTCGGTCTATCGCTTTACCCCTGCCGTCATGAGCCCAGCCGACCTTTCAGGCTTTCACGGCACAAATGAGCGCATCTCCGTAGAGAATATGGGCCGCATGGCGCGTGGCTATGCCAAGATCATAACGGCGCTGGATGCGCAGGAAGAGTAGGGCTCAACGCTCCCAGACGTCAGCGCGCACGCCGCGCCACTGATCGCTGCGAGTGAGCGAATAGCCAGACGCGGTGAGCCGCTGTGCGATGAGCTCAGGCTCACCGTCATTGCAGAGGACATCGGGCTTCATGAAGACGATGCGCGGCGCAAGCTTCACCGCCTCGTCCCAAGGGATGATGGCTTCGTCCATCCAGGCGGAATAGCGGTGCCTTGCCACAGCATTGTCGCCTGAGATCGGCACGCCGTAATTGCTTCGCCAGAATTCAGGCTTCAGGTCCCACGCGCCGGTCTGGTCATGCACCCAGACCTCGGCCGAGGTGCGGTAGAGATCGACCGTTGGCCAGGTGAACGTATCGCAGATCAAGAGGGCGTTGCCCGGCGTGTCATGGGCGGCAACGGCTGGTCTCCAATCCTGAATCAGGTGACCGCCGAGATTGCCATAGCTGTCACCGCGGAAGGTGTAGGCCGCAGCTGACCAGGCGCTGGCAGTCAGCGCGAGCCCGGTCAGGCCCGCCGTCAGCCATCGCCTGCGCCCGTGGGCGGCAAGATACCCAATCGCCAGGGCGCCACCGACCGCCGCGGGCAGGATGATCCGCTCCATGTAAACCGGCTTGAATGCATAGCCCATCAGCCAGATGAACAACGGGAAGGCGGCCACATGGGCGATGATGACCGCCAGCGACCAGCCAGGGCGCACGAGGCTCAACAGGCCGCCCGCCAGCATCGCGAGAAAGGAGCCCAGCATGATGATGGCTGGCACATTGTTCGGACCGATCGCTCCAGCCAGCGTGACCGCCGCCTCGACAGGGCTCTTCTGCGCCAGCCAGTCAAAGGCGCCTGACGTGCCAACCATGACGGTAAGCCAGGGGAGCCAGACGAGGATGGCGGGAGCGTTCACAGCGGCGAGCTTCCAGGTGAAGCCGAACGCACTGCGCGGCGCCGTCACCAGCACCCATCCGCAGAACACCGCGTTCAGGACAAACAGATACAGAATGGCGGTGTTGTGGGAGTAGAGCGCCGCAATCGCGCTGACGGTGTAAATCGCTCCCCACGCAAACGTTTCGCGCGCCAGCAGTGCTTTTCCAAGAGCAAAGCGCTCGGCCAGCGCCTGCAGCGCCCAAGCCGCGAACATGATGAGCATTAAGAGCTGAGCATAGTTCCGGCCATTGTTGGCGTAGACCAACATGGTGAACGACAGCGCCAGTATGCTTGTGCCGACCAGTGCCCCGACGGGTCCGATGAGCCGTCTCATCAAAAGGTATGTCGGCATCAGCATGATCGTCGAGAAGAGGGCAGAGGGAAACCTCACCGCCGCTTCACCTTCCAGGAACATCGCTGCAATCTTCACGACCACGAAGTGCAAGGACGGATGAGAATCAAACGGCACGGTGAAAAGTAGCGCGAAGCTTTGACCGGCGGAGGCGAGTGTGTAGCCCTCATCGATCCAGATTGAGTCTTGCGTCATCGTCGCGAACCGCAGGATGGCCGCGACGAACAGAAGTCCCGCCAGCCACAGTCTTTCCTGCTGGACTGGAAGGTCGCGTGCCGGGCGCCACTCTTCGCGCGCCGTCTCAAGCAGCGACATCACGCCAGCGGCGCGGCGCGGTTTGTCTGAAACTGGATCAATGGCCACGCAGGATCCTCACATGCACGACTACAGGGCTGGCTTTGTGACGGCCCCATGCAAGTCAGCAACCAACTTAGCCTTTCGGGCGAGTACCGGCCTCAAGGCTCGCGCGCAGGGGCAGGCTCTTCGTCTTCCAGGCCCATCGCAGCGGCTTTCGCGGCAGCTTCCTTCTTTTGCGCCTCGCGCTCGCGCAATTCGTCTGAAAAGGCGCTCGCAAAGACACCGGCGGGTAGAGCCACCACGCCGATCCCTGCCAGCGCGATCACTGACGCCGCCACGCGGCCGAGCGTCGTTTCCGGATAGACGTCGCCATAGCCCACAGTGGTCAGCGTCGCGATCGCCCACCAGACTGCGCGGGGGATCGAGCCGAACTCTTCGCGCTGGGCCCCCACGCCCTCAATGAAGTACAGCACCACGGCCGAGAGGTACACGAGCACCAATGCCACGGCGAGCGTGGTGAAAAGCTGTCCGCGTGAGCGCGTGAGCGCTGCGCCGAGAATGTCGAAGGCGGGCATGAAGCGCGCGATCTTCACCAAGCGCGTCAGCCGCAGGATGCGCAGGATCATCAGCGCCTGCTCGCCCTCTGTGCCGATAAACAGGATCCAGAGCAGTTCTGGCAGAAAGGCGATCAGGTCCGCGATCGCGCTCGGGGAGCAGATGTACTTCAGCCTGCCTGACAGCCCTGCGAATTCGGGATCTTCTCCTGCTGCCCACAAGCGCACGGCATACTCGACCGCGAAGACGGCGAGGATGAAGTAGTTGAAAACGTCGATCCCTTCCTTCCACATCTGCGGAAGCATGGGTTCTGTCTCCAGGGCGAGGGCAATGAAGCTCGCGACAACCAGCAGGACGATGATGAGATTGGTCCGCGAAAGCCCGCGCCCCTCCTGGGCATCGGGCTCCAGTTCGAGGTAGAGCCGTTTGCGCAGTCCCATTTGCGTCATCAGTTGCTGGACCGCCATCGCAGACCTTTCCACTCCCCATTGTTCTCAAAACTCTAGCGGGCGTGGCGAAGTGCGCAAAGGGGAAGGCTCAGGCCTCCT
>JBCBGD010000007.1:0-14607 GCA_038527085.1 Pseudomonadota bacterium
CGGTTGCCCGCCAGGGTGCGATTCAGCTGCGCATCGCCTTCATAGGACGCCGCGCCGACAGCGACAGCGGCATCGCCCTCACAGAACTCGCCCAGGAACATCGGGCGTCCAAAGATATAGGCGAAGCGCGCGGGACGGTCGCCTTCCTCAATGTTGCGGGAGGAGCCGAACACCCAGGAGAAACGGTCGTCCAGAACATAGATGCGCATGTCAGCGCTGAGGCCCGCGGAATCCGTTCCGCTGAAGATCTGCGTGCGCGACCAGGTGCCCTGGTCGATCTCGACAAACTCTGCCCGGGGCGCGCATTGGTTGGCCTCGCCGAACATCATCCGGTCCCAGGCGGCAGAGCGGGCATAGCTTTCATCGAGCGCCTCGACGCCTTCGCCCTGGCCATCGCGATCTCCGGTGCAGATCACCTTGCCCGTTCCGAGTTCGATGCCGAACGTGCCCTCAGAGTCCTGTGCATAGGCGCCCGAGGCAAAAGGAAGTCCGGCGGCGAGAAGTGACAGTGTCAGTTTGCGCATGAAAAAAGCTCCCCTTCAGCAGGGCCGTTATGGCCTGTGAAGGGGAGCTTGCCAATTGGAAGCGATTGGGCAGCGCTTAGCTGTTCGGCAGAACCACGGTGTCGATGACGTGGATCACGCCATTCGATGCCTCTATGTCGGTGTCGATCACGCGAGCAGTGTTTCCAGCCGTATCCGTCAGCACCACCATGCCGTCTTCGATCGTTGCCATCAGGTCTTCCTCAACGACCGTATCGACGCTGAGGCTCCCACCATTCTGGCGAATGGCTTCGGCCAGGTCTGCCGCCATCAGCTTTCCTGGAACCACATAGTAAGTCAGTACAGTTTGAAGCTGTTGTTGCTTCTCGGGCTGGAGAAGGTCGACAAGCACGCCCTCAGGCAAATTGGTGAATGCCTGGTTTGTCGGGGCGAACACGGTGTACTCGACATTGGTGTTGTCGAGCGTGTCGGTCAGGTTGGCCGCTTGCAGAGCCGTCATGAGGGTCGAGAAGCGCGCGTCGCCCGCAGCAATATCCGTAATGGCATTGCCATCAAGCTCGACTTCGCCGCCGTCGGCGTCGCGGTCGACATTGGCGTCCGCGCCGGTGTCGCTGTCCATGTCGCTCATCGCCGTATCTGTTTCGGCTGCAGCGTCTTCGACAGCTTCATACTCGGCGGTTTCAGACGGCGCATCGGCGCTGTTGCAGGCTGCAAGCACGAGCGCGCTGGCGGCGGTGGCAAGGAAGGGGCGGAAAAAAGTCCGTGTCACGTTGTCTCCATTGAGCGTTTGGGAAGAAGGCTCGGGGAGAAAACGCGCAAGGGGGGAATTGGTTCAGATACGCCCCTCGCCTAGGCCCTCGGGGGGCTGGCGCAGAGAGTTGAGTGTCTCTATGCCTACGCTAAGCACTGAAAACTGGAGGAGCGCGGCAATGGCAAAGACGTGGGACAAATCAAAACTGCCATCGCGCCATGTTACAGAAGGCCCAGCGCGAGCGCCCCATCGCAGCTATCTCTACGCCATGGGGCTGTCGACCAAGGAGATCAAGCAGCCACTTGTCGGCGTCGCCTCCTGCTGGAACGAGGCCGCGCCCTGCAACACGGCCCTGATGCGCCAGGCCCATGCCGTCAGCGAGGGCGTGAAGGCCGCCGAAGGCACCCCGCGCGAGTTCTGCACCATCACTGTCACCGACGGCATCGCCATGGGCCACGAAGGCATGCGCTCTTCGCTGGTCTCGCGCGAAGTGATTGCCGACAGTGTCGAGCTGACCATGCGCGGGCACGCGTATGATGCGCTTGTGGGCGTTGCGGGCTGCGATAAATCCCTGCCGGGCATGATGATGGCGATGCTGCGCCTCAATGTACCCAGCGTCTTTCTCTACGGCGGCTCGATCCTGCCGGGCAGCTTTGAGGGCCGAGACGTGACGGTGCTGGACGTGTTCGAGGCCGTTGGCGCGAATGCGGCCGGCTCCAACGACATGGATGACGAGAAACTGCATGCTCTCGAGAAGGTAGCCTGTCCGGGAGACGGCGCCTGTGGCGGGCAATTCACCGCCAACACCATGGCCTGTGTGAGCGAAGCGATCGGGCTCGCTCTGCCGCTTTCTTCGGCCTTGCCTGCGCCCTGGACCGATCGAGATGGCTACGCGAAAGCGTCCGGCGAGGCGGTGATGCACCTTTTGGAATCAGGCCTGCGCCCGCGCGATATCTGCACGCGAAAGGCGTTTGAAAACGCCGCTGTTGTGGTGGCGGCGACGGGTGGCTCGACCAATGGCGCGCTGCACTTGCCAGCCATGGCCCACGAATGCGGCGTGGAGTTCACGCTCAAGGACATGGCTGAAGTCTTTCACCGCACGCCCTGGCTCGCAGACCTGAAACCCGGCGGACAATATGTGGCCAAGGATTTTGGGGAGGCAGGCGGTGTGCCGATGCTCATGAAGACGCTGCTGGATGCGGGGTTGATCCATGGCGACTGCCTCACCGTCACGGGAAAAACGTGGGCGCAATACCTTGAGGACGTCACCTTCGATGACAGCCAGGACGTGATCCGTCCTGCGTCCAATCCTCTGTCACCGACAGGCGGTGTGGTCGGCCTCTGGGGCTCTCTGGCGCCGGACGGAGCGATTGTGAAAGTGGCTGGCATGTCCAACCTGAAGTTCACCGGCCCGGCCCGTGTGTTTGACGGGGAGCAGGCCTGTTTCGACGCCGTCGAGGCGCGCAACTACAAGGAAGGCGACGTGCTCGTCATTCGCTATGAAGGGCCGAAGGGCGGGCCGGGCATGCGCGAAATGCTCTCGACCACCGCTGCGCTCTACGGACAAGGCATGGGCGACAAGGTGGCCCTGATCACAGATGGGCGTTTTTCCGGCGCCACACGCGGGTTCTGTATCGGCCATGTGGGGCCTGAGGCGGCGGAGGGCGGCCCGATCGGCCTGATCGAGGATGGCGACATGATAACCATCGATGCCGAAAATGGGACGATCGACGTGCGCCTTACACCCGCCGAGATGCAGGACCGCCAACGCAAATGGCAACCGCGCACGACGATGTACACCTCGGGCGCCATCGCCAAGTTTGCCAAGCTTGTCGGCCCGGCTCACCTTGGCGCTGTGACACATGAAGGTGCCGCAGGCGAGGGACATATCTACGCGGATATCTGACGACCGAGCACCGGCCCTACAACATTACCATTCGTTTAGAAGGTGTCCGTTTCTGACCTCACCCATTTCTGGTAGTATCTGCACATATTAAAAGGGTGAGGGAGATGCATATGTATGATTTCGCAGATATTGCGCTCGAAGATCCAAGTCTGGTTGAAGTTGTCGACAACCGAAAAAAACTCAAATTTCTCAAGCAATTCGAAGTGACAACTGATAGCGTGGTGGCGAAAGTTCACATTGAACTTGAAAAGCCAGCTCGTCGAATTTCGATTGATTGGGGAGATTTTCAGTCTGACTCCTACAACTTGCTTCCGGGAGCTATCACGCGAGCAATCGGTGCGGGCGAAAACAGTCTACCTGATGGCATCTATGAGTTCTTTCACGCCTATGACGAACCGGAAGATCGCCGTCCATTCGAGCGGCAAATCCTGCTGCGGATTGTGAATGCCGACAACCGTGTTGAATTAAGGCAGGCACCAATTTCGCTAACGCCGAGGTATCGGATCACCCAGTACAATGCATTCGTCCAGTTGTTGAAGCCAGTGGATGCGACCGGATCACAAGCGAAAATATTCGTCACCATGGTTGTCGACGGGGAGGACTATCGCAGTTGGACGTGGCGGCCTTCTAATTCTTTCATTTCACCGGCGCTGTGGGCGCAACTGCCGGAAAGTATCATCATGCGCGAAGTTAGCTTTGATGAAGGCCCGGTCCGGATTGGTTTTGATTTTGTCGATGATGACTGGATTTGGGATGATAAAGGCGATCTCAGTACGTCCATTTCATATCTGACCGAAACCGGAACGTTCGAAACCAATGTCGATGATGGTGGTCTTCGCAACCATGTCAGATTGAGAGTTGACCGCCATGTTGAACTGATCCGCCCACTACCTCAGGCGGGAAATCTCGGATCCTATAACAGGGTCCAAGCGTGATCGTGATTGATTGAGGTTCGCTTTCACTGATACGCCACGGTGATCACGAACGATCCTGTATAGGGTCGTTGGCCTGCTCGGGCGGGATCTTCGACTTGGAAGAAGATTGGGAGCGGGTTCTGCGGGAGCGGGATGCTGTTTCAGCCGCGGACCTCGGCGCGCCGGCAGACTCCGGCGTGACCAGCTGAGCTCACAAAAACTCGAAATTCACACGGTAGCTGCCATCCTCGCGCAGGTCCCAGACGGCAAAGCCAGTGCCTGGCAGAGCTCCTACCGCACGCATGGTGCTGGCGGAGTTGGCAGTGGCGGGACACCAGACGTGGCGCACACCATCCACATCGCGGATCAGCCCCTGGTGCAGGTGTCCACTTGAAATGAAGGCAATCGCGGCGCCCCGATCCGCAAGCTTCAACAGGCGATCCCGGCCGCTTGCGGCCACAGTCCAGTAGGCGGTTTCGGGCTCCTCTGGCGATTCAATAAAGAGCGGCTTGTGGACAAAAAGGCCGACGCGGCGCGCGCCTCGGGTCCCGAGCGCGTGTTCGAGCATGGCCCATTGCTGGTCCTCATCGGCCAGGCCGGTTCCGAACAGGTGGATGTTCAGACCGATCAGTCTCCAGCCGGGCACATCGCGCACGAAATGATCAGCGCCAAAGAGCGCACGGTATCTCCGCAGTCGGTCTTCGGTGACGGGTTGGTCCTTGCGCGGGCTGGCGGGCTCTTCGCCGATGTCGTGATTGCCAGGAATGGCGACCCAGGAATAGGGCAGGCGGTCAAACCGCGCCCTTGCTTCCTTCAGGTCCACCTCTGAGTCTGCGCCGTCCACGGAAAGATCGCCAGTGAGGATCGTCAGGTCGGCGCGGCCCGCCTTGCGCACAGCGCGGGAAAAGCCGCGCTGGTGTCGCGACTGGCCCTTGCGCAGGTGGGTATCGGAAAACTGAATGACCCGCGCCATGATTTGTCGCCATTGCCAACGCTTTGTAAGGAGGGAGTAGGGCACTCATGCGTGAGGGCAAGAGGGAGACCGCGCCGTGGACAGCGACTTTCAGCTTGAAGACGACATCGCCCAGGCGCTGATGGACCTTCCGCCGGAGTTCCAGCGCTTTGGCCGCGAATACCAGAACGAAATCCGGCCGATGCTGCGCGCGCGCGAAGGCGAGCGGATCAAGGCGTCCCAGAACGCCAAATACGGTTACATCGGTGGAGGGGCGCTGGCCGTGATCGGCGGCGCGGTGTCCCTGTTTCTGTTGCAGTTCCCCCAACTCGCAGCTGGAGCAGTGATTGCCGGCATCGCGATCGGCGCCATTGGCTCAAGCGGCATGCGCAAGCTGTCGGGCGAAGCGAAGGACTTGCTCGTCAAGCCGATCGCACAGAGCTTCGAGCTCGATTTCACGCCCAAGCCCGGCTCGGTTGGATCCATCGGCGAGCACCGCCGCCTCGGCATGGTGCCGAGCTATGATCGCTCGAAGTTCGAGGACCATCTGTATGGTAGCCACAAGGGCGTGGCGTTCGAGTTCTTCGAAGCCAACCTGAAGCAGCGGCGCACCACCACAAGCAATGGGCGCACCCGCACGAAATACGTGACCGTGTTCGATGGCCAGTGCCTGCGCTTCGACTTCCACAAGCGCTTCTTCGGCGAGACGCTCGTGCGCCGCGATGCGGGCTGGTTCAATGCGTTCGGCGGCCGCTCAGGCATGGATCGCGCGCGTCTGGAAGATCCTGAATTTGAGAAGGCCTTTGAGGTCTACACCACAGACCAGGTCGAGGCGCGCTTCCTACTGACACCAGACATGATGCAATCCCTGGTCGACCTTGAGCGCACCTTCCGAGGCGACAAGTTGAGATGCGCTTTCTCTGGCGAAGAAATGTTCATCGCGGTCGAAGGCGGCAACCTCTTCGAGCCCGGCACGATGTTCAAACCGCTGGATAATCCTGAGCGCGTGCGCGAACTGCTCATGGATTTTGCTGCCGTGTTCAATCTCATTGAAAAGGTCTCGGCACGCCGCAAGGCCGAAGAGGCCGATCGCGGCGCGCCGGAGGCTTCGGCCTAGGCGGGCGAATCCGCCTGCAAATTCCGGTCGAAGGTCAGCAGATAGGTCTCGTCCGCCAGCCCATGGTCCATCATGAAGGCTGATAAGCTCTCATAGGTCGCGGTTTCGATCGGCCCGCCGCGATGGTCTTTCGTTTTCAGGCGTGGATCTGCGAGTGGGCCAAATGTTCGTGCCAGCAGCCCAGCTTTGACGCGTGTGGGTTCGAAGTGCGCTGACAGGTTGGCCTTGATCTGCGTGCGGTCCGTCGTCTCCCAAGCCGCCGCAGACACAACGTCCAACATGAACTCCACGCAGTTCTGGAAGTCTGGGTTGGCTGGATTGGAAATCAGTGAGTAGTCCGGGTCGTGGAGTTGACTATAGGTCTCGCTGGCCAGAATCGCGCGCAAGCGGTCCTGCATTGCTGGAGTAGGTACGATCACGGCGACATCGTCTACGGCCGAAGCCATCAGGAAGGTGAATGGCATTTCCTCGGAAAGATAGGACGTCGTGGTTGGCAGGTTTTCGCCGTCGCCGTGGAAGAGGTTCCAGGTGTTGTAGCCTGAGATAACCTCGCCACTGGGCAGTTGGAATGCCTGGTGCACCCAGAATGCGCCGTGTGTGTAGTTGATGCCGCCAGGCAAGCGGTCGCGTGCACGGCCGGTCCTGAAAACGATCGCGATGCGGGCGCCTTTGGCGGCCAGGTCGCGTTCTATGGTTTTCGAGAATGCAGCGGCATCCTCATCGGAAAAGTGGCCCGTGGACACGGTCGTTTCCGAGCTGCCTTGGGCGAATGCGGGCGTCGCCATGGCGATAAAGCAGACCGCTGCAATGCTCACGGCACTTCGCGAGAGTTGTGTTGGGGCCATCACCGTTCAGCTTCCTCGCTGGAAACACGCGGCACATTGGGCGCTGGCTGCGCGAGTACGACCCGGTCATCGACCTTCAGGGGGGAATTGGCTGTCTCCCAGAGTTCATCGGATATGTTGCTGGCAGCCTGACCGGTGCCCTCTGCGATTGCGCCTGAAGCTGCGAGTGGTATCGCCACAGCTCCGAGTGCGATCTGTCCGCCAGAGGCGACAAGTCTGAGGCCGGCCTCCGCGGAATCCGCAGATGCCTCTGAAGCGTTTCCGAGGCTGTCAGCGAAAGCGGGACCGGCAAGTGCAATCGCGCTGGCGCCAAGCAAAGTAAGCCGAAATGTCATGTCATAAGCTCCTGAAAAATCTTGATGATCTGATCGTCAACTGTGAACGATCGCTCGCATTTAAAGTGATTGATCGATCACATGTCAATGCGTAGTCAGCAAATGATCACATTTGTGACACCGTTCGCGTTTACCGAAGTGAACATGGGTGTGGCGCGATCTGGGCGGTGCTGTTCAGCCTTGCTTCAGACCCGCGAATGCAGGATGGGGACACACTCAAATAAAGCGGCCCGAAGCCGCGAGACCTTGAAAGACGGCCATGATGATCAGATCACTCCTTGTCCTCTCAGTCATTGGGCTGGCAGCCGCTGGCCCCGCTGCGGCGCTCACCGGTGATGAGGTGCGCCAGTGCAATGCGATGGCAGCCACCTTCGAGGCCAAGGAAGCTGAAATCAATCGGTTGAAAGCGGCCCAGGCCGCCCTGGCAGCCGAGGCCGAAATACTCGGCGAAGAGTGGGAGTTGCTTGAAGAGCAGCGCCGGTTCAGCGCGCGACACGCCGCTTCAGCAGACGAGGCCAAAGCCGCTTTCGAGACCGCGCGCGATGCCGCCAATCGCGCGGGCATGGACTTGAACTCGAAGGTGCAGATGTTCCAGGCAGACGCGGCCGCCTTCAACGCTAAGTGCGCGGCCGACTAGCGCTCGACCGGATCAGTCGTCGAAGACACCGATCACAGGGACATGGTCTGAAGGCTTGGTCTTCTCGCGGGCCTTGCGGTAGATCTCGACACCCGTCAGCCGGTCCGCTGCAGCAGGTGAGCACAGAAGATGGTCAATCCGAATGCCATGATCCTTCTGCCAGGCGCCGCCTTGATAGTCCCAGAAAGAATATTGGTGCGCGCGCCCATCTATGGTTTCGAACGCCTCGGTGAACCCTGACCAGACAAGCTTTCGAAAGGCGGCGCGAGTGGGATAACGCGCCAGCGCATCGTCTTCCCACACCTTGATATCCCAACAATCCTCATCGCGCGGGATGCAGTTATAGTCGCCCGCAAGCACCAGAGGGTCGGCTTCGGCGAGGCGTTTCTCGGCGTGGGCCTGGAGCCGCTCCATCCATGCAAGCTTGTAATCATATTTCGGGCCTGGCGCAGGATTGCCATTTGGCAGATAGAGCGAGGCAACCCGCATGGGGCGCTCCGACATCACCATGGCTTCAATGAAGCGGGCCTGGTCGTCGCTGTCATCGCCGGGCAGGCCCATTTCCACGTCTTCAAGGGGGAGCTTCGAGAGCAAGGCCACGCCATTGTAGGTTTTCTGGCCATGCACCGCGCAGTTCCAACCCGCGTCTTCCAGTTCCATGAAGGGAAACGCGTCGGTCTCGCATTTGAGTTCCTGCAGGCAGACCACATCGCAATCAATGGCGCTAAGCACCTCCATGACGGTGGGCAGGCGCGCCTTGATCGAGTTCACATTCCAGGTGGCGATTTTCATGGCGTCTGCTTAGGCGGCTCCGGCGCCGAAATCTAGCGCGAACCGTCCTCGAACGCGGCAAGCGCCCATTCTGCGAAGTTGGCCAGGTGTCCGCCGGTGAAGAGAAAGCCGCCCACGCCCGCGGCATGGGCCGCCTCGATATCGGTTTGTTTGTCTCCGATCAGGAAGCTTGACTCGCGCTTCACCGGATAGTCCGCCATGGCGCGCAGCAGCATGCCGGGGCCAGGCTTCCTGTCGAGGCTTTCGCGGGCGAATTCTGCCAGATTGCCAGCAGGATGGTGCGGGCAGTGATAAAAACGATCAATCGCCGCGCCCTGCCGAGAGAGCTCGTCGGCCATGTGAGCATGAACTGCAACCATATCCTCTTCGGTATAAAGCCCATGGGCGATGCCGGTCTGGTTGGTGACAACAAAGACGAACCAGCCACGGGCCTTGAAGTTGCGGACGCAGTCTATTGCGCCCTCGACCCATTCGAGATGCTCAACCTTCGCCACAAACCCCTTGTCGACATTTAGGACCCCGTCGCGGTCGAGGAAGAGGGCGGGGCGATGCTCCATGGGTTCGATTTAGCGAGGTTCTTTTTCGCCGCAACCGTTGAGTTTATTCCGCTGGCGCTTCGACTTTGTCGCGATTGGCCCGGATCCCGATGGTGACAGGAACGAGGGCACACATCACAAGGATGGCCGCCAGCAAAAATGCTGCCCCTGGAAAATATACGGGCGCGACGCCGCTGGAGAAATAATACAGCGTCTGTGTGAGCACGATGGGCGCGATCGAAATTGCGAGCGCGTTGATGCTGGCGCTGGCCGCGTGAAGCTCGCCCTGGGCGTTTTCCGGCGTGAGGTTGGACATCATCGTGTTCATCGCCGGCGTGGTCACACCCGCCAGGGCGGTGAAGGCGATGATGGGGTACATGAGCCAGGGCGCAAAGGCCACGGCGTAGGCCAGCATGCCGATGATGTTGATCGCGTAGCCAAACAGCGCCGTGCGCACGACGCCGAGGCGCTTCAGGATCGGTTCCATCAGAAACCACTGAACAAGCGCGGATGTCAGCCCGACGAAGGCCAGTGAAATGCCGATTTCTCGCGCGCCCCAGTCGTAGCGGATTTCGCCGTGGAACGACCAGGTCGAAGGATAAACTGAATGCGCCAGAGCATAGATGCCGCCACCGATCAGAAACCAGGAAACCTTCGGCAGTTTCGAAAAGTGGGCGAGCGCGCCGAACGGGTTGGCCCGGCGCAGCTCGAACCGCCTGACACTGTCAGGCCTGAGGGATTCCGGCAGGACGAAAAGGCCGTAGAGAAAGTTCAGGCCAGCGATACCGGCAGCGGCGAAGAAAGGCGCGCGCGCATCGATCATGCCGAGCAGCCCACCAAAGGCCGGGCCGAGCACGAAGCCGACCCCAAACGCAGCCCCCAGCATGCCAAAGGCGCGTCCGCGATTCTCAGGCGTCGTCGTATCGGCGATGTAGGCATTCGCCGTCGACAGCGTTGCCGATGACGCGCCAGACAGCGCGCGGCCAAGGAACAGCATCCAGATCGAGTTGGCAAAGCCCATGATCAGAAAGTCCACCGCCAACGTCGCGATCGAGCCGAGCAGGACCGGCCGCCTGCCGAACCTGTCTGACAGACCGCCAATCGTCGGCATGGCGACGAAGTTCACGATCGCGAAGGTCGCGGTCAGCGGACCCGCCCAGGCCACGGCCTGCTCGCCGGGCAGGCCTGTCAGTTCCATCAGTAGGTCTGGCATCACGGGCACGATCATGCCGAAGGCGAGCATGTCGAGCGTGACACAAACGATGACGAAGAAGAACGCGTTCTTGTTGCCGCTGGTGGCGGAGGTCTCAGCGGTCTTATTCATAGGCGCGGGACATGGAGCGAACGCAGGAGCGCGTCAACGCCCGTCTCAGGCTTCCTTGTGGGAGGCGAAAGCGAAGAACTGGTAGCCGAAGAAGCTGACCCACATGGAGATGGCCAGGCCAACTGCGGCTGCGATCGCTGGCCAGATGCCGTCGAAAGCCGCCAGAAGGCCTGCGAACACGCCGTAATTGGTGAGCGCAGCCACAGCCGTCACGCAACAATAGCGCAGCATCTCTTCCGCGCGCGAGCGGCCAGAGGCTCCGAATGTGTAGGCCCGGTTCATGTGATAGGCCGCCAACATGGCCAGAGGCAGAGAGATGGCCCGCGCCAGCAGCGCATCCAGCCCGAACTCGATCAGCAGGACCATGCCGCCAATGTCGACAATCGTGGCCAGAAAGCCGACCGCCAGAAACCGGCGCAGCTTCGCAAACTGGTCGAGAAGGGTTTCCCGGCTCATTTGGCGTGTGACGCCCTATTCTGAAGCGCGCTGTAGCTGAGAAAGACCGCGCGTTTCGCCTCTATCCGTGCGCGCGCAAGGCTGTCGAGCACAAGCCCGCACACCGCTGCAATCACGCCAATGATGACGATACCCGTGGCGACAATCGCCGTGGGAAAGCGCGGCACGAGGCCGGTCTCGAAATAGGTGAGCGCAAGTGGGATCGACATGATGCCAGCTGCCAGCATGAGTGCGGCGCCGATAAGGCCGAAAAACGCTGCCGGGCGGGTTTCCTTGGCCAGCATCGCAAACATGCCGAGGATGCGAAATCCGTCGCGGAAGGTCCTGAGCTTGCTTTGGCTGTCCTCCGGGCGCACGCCGTATTTCGTCGGGCGCTCCAGCGTCGGGATACCGAGCTGGCTGGCATGGACGGACATTTCCGTCTCGATTTCAAAACCAGCGGACACGGCTGGGAAAGACTTCACGAAGCGACGGGTAAAGACGCGGTATCCTGAAAAAATGTCGGTGAAGTCGCGTCCGAAGATGCGGTGATAGAGCCCATTGAAGATCTTGTTGCCGAAGGCGTGGCCCTCGCGGCCGGCATCATTGGTGACATCGGCACGCGTGCCGACGACCATATCGACCTGATTCTTGACCAGAAGCTCCACCAACGTCGGCGCCATGGACGCGTCATAGGTCGCGTCGCCGTCGGCCATCACGTATATGTCTGCGTCCACATCGGCGAACATGCGGCGCACCACGTGGCCCTTGCCCTGGCGCATTTCGCGGCGCACCACGGCCCCTGCGCGCGCGGCAATGTCGGCGGTGCCGTCCGTGGAGTTGTTGTCGTAAACGTAGATCGTTGCGCTGGGCAGCGCTGCCCTGAAATCTGCGATCACCTGCTCGATGGTGGCGGCCTCATTGTAACACGGGATGGTGACGGCGATGTCGAGCGGGCGCGCGGCCTCGCTTAGCGGCGTCACGGAGTGTGTCGGGGCAGTCGTCATCGAATGCAGCCTTTCGGTAACCTCGATTTGTCATAGAGGGCCAGGCTTAATGATGGGTTCACGCGCATGGCAATCACCGCGCGGTCGCCCGTCACATATTGATGGTGAGGCACTGCCTGATGACACTGCGCCAATTCACGCCTCTGCTGCAGGCGCCTCCGGTTCAGGTCGGGCTGGGCATCGGCGTTGTCGTGGTGGGGTTGCTTGTCTGGGGCCTGATGACCTGGTCCGGCACGCTGCCTGGCAATGACGACATGATGCGGCTGGCCCAGGTGAGGGACTTGCTGGCTGGCCAGAATTGGTGGGACGTTACTCAATCGCGTTTTGACACGCCCGAGGGCGGCGCCATGCACTGGTCCCGCGTGCCCGATGTCTTCATTGGCGGCCTGGTCATGCTGCTGACGCCATTTCTGGGCGCAGAAACTGCGGAGTTTGCGGCGCTTGCGATCTGGCCGCGTCTCGTGCTGGCAGGAACGCTGACAGCGATGGCCGTGGCACTTCACAGGCTTGGGGCCGGGCGCGCCGGCATCGTGGCAGGCCTGCTCGCGTTTCTGCTCTCCCATGCCGTTGTGCAATTCCAGCCGGGCCGGATCGACCATCACGGCTTTGAACTGATGCTCGCGTTGACCGCGTTCGCAGCGCTTTGCAGCGCTCAGCGCGGATGGCGGACCGGGGTGTTCGTCGCCGCTTGCATCGCTCTCATGCTCACTGTGGCGATTGAAAGCTTGCCCTACGCAGCGGGCTCGATCGCATTGTGCGGGGTGCTCTGGGTGATCCGTGGCGACAGGGACGCAGACCTGTTGCGCGGCCTCGGCGGCGGCCTAGCTGGCTTTGCAGTGTTGGCTTACGTGCTCGATGCGCCCGGGGCGGGAGCTGGCCGCGCGGTTTGTGATGCCTATGGAAACTTCCACGCCTCGGCTTTGATACTGGGCGGCGGCGGGCTTTTCGCGCTCGGCTCAACCGGTCGGCATTTTGGCGAATGGCGCGGACGGCTGGCGGCCGGGCTCGGGCTCAGCATGGCTGCCGGGCTTACCGCGCTGGCTGTCGATCCGTCGTGCCTGGGCTCGCCCTATTCCGGCGTTGATGCAGAGATTATGGACGGTTGGATGGTGTCTGTGACCGAGGCGCGAGATCTTCCAAGGCTCTTTGCGACCTCGCCGGCGTTTGGCATCGCCGTCTTCGGGTTCGCTCTTGTGGCGCTGATTGCGGGAGGTGCGAGCGGTGTTCTCATCAAGTCTCAAAATCGGGAGATGGTCGTGGGGCTCGCGGCGCTCACGGCGCTCGCCGTTTTGGTCATGGCCTGGCAGGTCCGTGCGGTCGTGTTCGCACACGGGTTCGGCGCGATCTGCGCCGGCCTCGCCGCCCATCACCTGATTGAGCGCTTGCGCGCCGAGGAGGGCACGGCGCGGGTCGCTGCGCTGGCAGGCCTGCTCGTTCTGTCTCCAACCACATGGCAGACCGCAGGAATGCAACTTGCCCCGCACAAGACAGAAGAGCCCGCAGAGCAGCAAACCGAAAAGATCAACTGCCGATCGGCGCAATCGCTTGCGGCCCTGTCGGGCCTGCCCCCCGGCCGCGTCTTCGCGCCAATCGACCTTGGCGCGGCGATCCTGGTGCACACGGACCACACGATCTTCGCCGCGCCTTACCATCGCAATCCGCAGGCCATTGGCCGCGCCATCGCAGTGTTCGAAGCCCCTCCCCAAGAGGCCAAAATCATGCTGCAGGCCTCAGGCGCGGACTATCTGTTTGTTTGCGAAGACCTCGGTGAGTTCAAGCTTTACGCAAAGCGCGCGCCCGAGGGGTTGGCGGCTGAGCTTGCCAATGCGCGTCGCCTCGATTGGCTTAGGCCCGCTGTTGTCGTGAATGAAAGCCCGGGCGTTCAAGTATACCGCATTCGGCAGGACGCTGTGGCGGGAACCCCACAGCCCTGATCCGGCTTGACGCTGGGCCCCGGCGCGGGGCACACGAGGCCATGTCAGAAACATTCAAATCACCAGAAGACATCGTCGATGCGCTGGAAGCGCTGTACGCGCAATCCGTGTCGAACCTGAAAGCCGCGCTGTCAGCGTTCCTCCATGACGGCACCGCGCCTGAGCCCGGCCTCAGGCAAAACGGTGGCTTCTGCTATCCTGAACTCATCGTTCGCTATGATCCCGATGGGCCGCCGCCGCCGATTTCTCGCTCTTTTGGCAAGATGTCCGAGGCCGGCGACTACGCCTCGACGGTCACGCGTCCGGCCTTTTTCCGCAAGTACCTCATCGAACAGCTCACGCCGCTGATGCGCGACTATGAAATCGAGATTGAGGTGAGATTGTCAGACAGTGAAATCCCTTATGCCTATGTTTGGGATGCGGGCGAGGCCGACGGGTTGGACCAGATTTCGCCGGCCGAGCTTGCCAGGCTCTTCCCTGCGCCGAGCCTTGGCCTGATCGGGGATGAAGTCGCCGATGGTGAGCTCTTCGAGGCCGAGTCGGCGCGACCGCTCGCGCTTTTTGATGCCCAGCGTACTGACTTCAGCCTGAAGCGGCTGGAGCACTACACAGGCACGCC
>JBCBGD010000007.1:14706-26253 GCA_038527085.1 Pseudomonadota bacterium
TTCCAACGCGAAGACGATCACGGATCACCTCGCGGTGCTGCGTCCGGAATGCTGGATCATGGTGGGCCATTGCGGGGGCCTGCGCCACAGTCAGGCGATCGGCGATTATGTGCTTGCCCACGCCTATTTCCGCGAGGACCACGTCCTGGACAGCGTCCTGCCGCCGGAGATTCCCGTACCACCCATCGCCGAAGTCCAGGTGGCATTGCAGGACGCAGCTGCCACGGTCACCGGTGAGACTGGGGAAGGCCTGAAGAAACGCCTGCGCACAGGCACCGTGGTCACCACCGATGACCGCAATTGGGAACTTCGGTTCTCTGAGACCGCGCGCCGGTTCAACAAGTCGCGCGCCATCGCCATCGACATGGAAAGCGCCACGATCGCGGCTAACGGCTATCGCCTGCGCGTGCCCTATGGCGTCTTGCTGTGCGTGTCCGACAAGCCTCTGCACGGCGAAATCAAGCTGCCTGGGGCGGCCAACCGCTTCTATGAGCGCGCGATTGGTGAGCACATCCGCATCGGCATCGCCACGCTGGAACAGCTCGCCAAGGATGGCGGCACGCGGCTGCATTCTCGCAAGCTCCGCGCCTTCGACGAACCCCCGTTCCGCTGATGAAAGCGGGGCACGGTCGCACCAAGCTGGATGTCCGCATCGGCGAGATTGCCGGGCGCTATGCCGATCTCGTCATGGGTCACTGGCGCACGCTGCTGGCCCTGTTTGGCATCGGCTGGGCGCTGTTCGCACTTGTGGGCTACGGCCAGGACACACTGCTCGGATGGACGCCTAACGATTTCCTGACCTTCTTCGACTTTGACGTGATCCCAGTCGCGTTCGTCACGGCAGCCACGGCCCATGCGGTGCTTTGGGGGCGGCCCGGTGCAGGGCTGCGTGGTTCCCTGGACGTGGCCCTGCGCGCCTTCGGCTCGATGCTGGTCGTCACGGTTCTGGTCCGCTTCGCCATCATTCTGGGCATCGCTTTCCTGATCCTGCCCGGACTGGCCGTCGCGATCCTGCTCAGCCTTGCTGCCGTGATCCTGATGGCTGAGCGTCCCGGCATGTTCGCAAGCCTCCTGCAGAGCGTCCAGATGGTGCTGTCCGCACTCGGGAAAGTCATCGGCAGCTATGTGATTTATCTGTTGTCACTGGTGGGCGTGCTGTTTGCGGGCGCGCTCGTCTCCGCCTTCGCCACCATCAACATGCCCGAGCCCTGGTCCCAGCACATCTCGTTTGGTGCCTTGAGCGCAGCCTTGAGCATTTCGCACACGGTGTTTGCCGTCGCGGTGTATCAAGTGCTGACCGAGGCGCGCTCGAATGCGCCCGAGCCAACCGTGCACTAGGCGTGCTGGCCTAGTTGTTGTTGCCCGAGATGTCGTAGAACAGCGAGAACTGGATCGGCAGCGCGTTGCGAATGTACTGCTGGATGAAGCGGTTCTGGTTCGCGATGGCCGAGCGCGGCACATAGACCACATCGAAGCGCTGAAGCGGCCCCCATTCGGCGAGCTGCGGATCGCGAATGCCGGCATCAATGTCGAAGACGGCGGTTTTCAGCTCACCACCCGGCAAGCGCCGCATCACAAACACCTCTCTTGCGCGCGCAGTGTCCGTGCGCCCGCCTGCGAGGATCAGGGCCTGGAAGGGGTCGATCTGGCCGGGAAGGTCAAACAGGCCAGGGCTGGTCACGGCCCCGCCGACAAAGACCTGCTGACTGGTGAACTCGGTCACGAGCAGATCGATATCGGGGCGCACGAGCTGGCCTGAATAGGCCTGGCGCGCCAGCGTTTCCACCTCTTCGGGCGAGCGGCCTGCAGCAGGGATGGCGTCGATCAGGGGCAAGCGCAGTCGCCCGTCCGGGTTGACCACGAGTTCGCGCGAAAGCTCAGGCGCGGAATAGACCGTCAGCTCGAGCCGGTCACCAGGCGCCAACAGATAGACGGGATCAGCGCGAGTTTCCGTTCGCCATGGCTCGGCGGCAAAGTCCGGGCTGGGCTCAGGGACGACCGTGCAAGCGCTGGCAAGGCAAAGGGCGAAACTTGCGATACTCGCGCGCTTGACCATTTTCCTGACGCACCCTGACGTTAACCTGTTTCTCTTCATGCCCTTGAATGCTTAATCAATTCTCAAATGAAACGCGCGATGAGGCAGGCTCTAGAGAGGTGCGCTTGCAGACCGCGCGTGCCGCATCGGATGGTCCATGAGCGAGCGACACGACGTCAGCGAGAGATATTGGGAGCCGGCCCAAGCGCCCGGGCGGGTGCGCCTCGGCGTGGCCGATTATCTCGTCCGCCTGTGGCGCGCCAAATGGTTGATGCTGGCCGTCTTCGCCATGCTGTTTGGCGCTGGCCTGTATGCGGCTTTCCAGATGCCGACCACGTTCACGGCAAGCTCGCGGCTGCTGGCGACGTTGGATGACGCCTATGTGTTCCGCCCGCTCGCTGGAGGAGATGCCGCGGGGATCGCGCTCGACTCTAATCAGGTGATCCAGGCTGAGCTCGAATTGCTGAAATCGCCTGTCATCCTGGCCACAGCGCTTGAGACGACACCATATGACGCCCTGTATCCCGACATTGCAGATGCCCGCGAGCGCGCCTTTGCCGAGGGACGATTGCCACGCGAAGACATTGAGCGGACCTACACGGAAGCAGCGATTCAGGCCTTGGCGAGCGATTTCGGTGTCGGCGCCGCGCCAGAACGTCCTGTCATTTTCACGAGCTTCACCCATGAAGACGCAGACACCTCGGCAGACGTGCTGAACCTGTTGATCGACACCTATCTCGACTACCGCACGTCCCTGTTCTCCGAAGGCGTCGGCGAGGAATTCGAGGCCCAGAGCCGGATGTTCCAGGCTGAACTCGGCGAGGCAGACCAGGCCCTGCGCGACTTTATGCTGGAGTATGACCTGACAGACCTGCCTGCCGAACAGGGAGCGACCCAGCGCCTCATGGAGGCGGTTGAGGCCGAACTGTTCCGCGCCCGCGCGCGCCAAGGCGCCCTCCAGAGCCAGCTTGTCTCCCTGAAGTCGGAGTTGGACAGAACCCCGCGTGACGTAGAGCTGTTTGTCGAAGACACCTCCCGCCAGACCCTTGTGGAACTTGAGCTTGAGCGCGAAGACCTGCTGGCGCGCTACACACCAAATTCCGAACCTGTGCAGGCCATCAATGCCAGGATTGCGCAGGTGGAGGCTTTCCTTGAGCGCCAGCCGGGCGCATCGGGCACCGTGCGACGCGGGATCAACCCGGTCTTCCAGACGCTGTCCACCGACTATGCGACGCTGGAAGCTGAGTCCGAGTCCCTGGCGGGGCAGGCAGGCGCTCTGCAATTGCAGCTTAGCCAGCTCCAGTCGCGCGCCGATCTCCTGGTGTCCCTGGCGCCGCAATGGCGTGATCTCCAGCGCGCAAGGAGCGTCGCGGAAGCCAATGTGCTGGAGTACACCCGCCGTGCCAGCGAGGAGCGCAGCCGCCGGGACCTTGCCCAGCGCAGGGCCGACAATATTCGCGTCCTTGAGCCTGCACGCGCGCCCGTGGAAGGCTCTTCCCTAAAAGCTCCCGTCGCGATCGCCTCGTTTCTCTTTGCGGGCTTTTCCGCCCTCATGGCAGGGCTGCTCTACACCTTTACCAGAGGGGGCTTCACCACGCCGTCGAGCCTTGCTCGCACGACAGGGCTTCCCGTCCTCGCCAGCGCGGGACGCAGCGGATAATGGCGAGGCCCGTGGACTATTCCGGGGTCATTCGCGCGGCCCAACGTGTCGGTCCCCCCTCCGGTGGACGCGTGATCCTGTTCCTGACGCCGCGATCAGAAACAGCGGTCCGCGAGGCCACGCTGGGGTTTGCGCGGGCAACGGCTTTGCGGTCACCGCGCCCCGTCTGGCTTATCGACCTCGACCTGCGCAACAACGGGCTTTTCCACCACCTTGAGGCCGTGGCGACATCCGACCACGCGCAGCCTGGCCGGGCGTTCAGCGTCGCCTTCGAAGCTGCGCCGATCTACCGGCCCGTCGGCAAGCGCCTCATCGCAACGCAGGGCGGGGTGAATCCGACAAAGCTGCTCAGTCTCCACGAAGTGCCAGGCGAGAACCTCTATGTCAGCCGTTTTCGGGTCGAGGCGATGGCGGCTGGCGAAAAGCTAACCCTTGCGCCCGCGCGGGACTGGTGGGCGGCGGCACGTGCCAAGTCGGACTGGATCACGGTCCATTCGCTGCCCCTTGATCAGGGCGGTCATGCCCTGGCGCTGTGCAAGGACGTGGATGGCGTTGTGCTCGTGATCGAAGCCGACCGCACGTCTCTGTCAGACATCACGGCGATGCAGGAAGAGGTCGAAACCGCGGGTGGCCGCATCATTGGCTCGGTCATGGTGGGCGTCGGCGCCGATGCACGGTGGCTCGGCTCGATCTCGCAATGACCATCGGTGAGGCCTCCAACACGCAAAAGATCGCGCTTCCTGCGCTCATCGCGGTGTTGGTCTGCCTGATCTTGTTCTCCGAGGGCGCGTTCCAGAGGCTTGTCGCGCCGGATATGGACGAAGACGGAAACACCATTCTGCGCATCATGTGGTTGCCGGTCTACGCGGTCGTGGCAGCCCTCGCGCTCACCCAGGTCAGGCAGATCACCGCACTGGTGGTGCGCATGCCCTTCCTGATGGTGCTTGTGGTACTGGCGGGCCTTTCCTTCGTCTGGTCGATCGATCCCAGTCTCAGCATGCGGCGCGGCTTCGGCGTTGCGATGACGACTCTGTTCGGCCTCTATCTCGCCGCCCGGTTTGAGTGGCGCACCCTGATCCTCACGCTGGGCGGGCTATGGCTGGGCCTGTCCGTGCTCAACTTCGGTGGCGGGCTTCTCGCGCCGGGATTCGCGCGGGACGATGGTGTTCACCTCGGGGCGTGGCACGGCTTCTGGTTCGAAAAGAACACGATGGGCGGACACATGGCCCGCGCTGCCCTCATCTTTGGCGCGCTGATGCTGATCGACAGCAAGCGCGTCAGGCTGTGGGCGGTGGGCCTCGCGCTGTCTGTGGGGTTGGTCCTCCTCTCCACGTCGATCACGGCGCTTCTGGCAACGCTTCTGGCCGCTGGCGTTCTGCTGGCGGGATGGGCGCTGCAGGGCCGCAGGGCGATTTCGGTGATAGGTGTCTGGGGCGGGGTAACCCTTGCCGCCATCATTTCTGCACTCATCGCGCTCCAGCCCGATGTGGTGCTCGCCCTGTTCGGCAAGGACCCCACGCTTACGGGGCGCACGGACATCTGGTCAGCCCTGGTGGACGCCATCGCCCAGCGCCCCCTGATCGGATATGGATATGGCGCGTTCTGGGCGCCGGACTCAGAGCCGGCCTACTGGGTCCGCGCCGCTGTCGACTGGGGCGCGCCGACCGCCCACAATGGCTGGCTGGAAATCACGCTGGCGCTTGGCCTCATCGGCGTGACCTGTTTCACCTTCAGCTTCCTGGGCACGCTTGGCCGCGCGCTCCTCAGGCTGCCTGACCATCGCTTCGCGCTTTTCGCAGTTGGCTTTCTGGCCCAGCTTGCCTTGTTCAGCTTTTCCGAGAGCTTGCTGTTCGAGCTCAACAATCTGGTATGGGTCACCTATGTGGCCATAGCGGGCACACTCGTTCGCGGCCTCAGCGCGGACGGCAATGTGGCCCGCCGTGTTCAGCGGCACCCATCAGACCTGAGGCTGCGTTGCCAGCCAGACGGGCTTATCTGATCGGGCGTTGGTCCTGACCCACCTCTGCGGGGCTGATCTCGGCCATCGCGGCTGAAGGCGTCGTCAGGTGCGCGCCTGCATCTCGCGCTTTTCTCACAATACGAGTCAGGGCGCTCGGCGTCGTGCCAAACGGGCTCGGAGAGGCGCTGACGCCGTGCGTGAAGAAGATCACCCAGGCCGGTGACCTGGCAGCGGCTTCGATGGCGGCCTCTGCCCGGGCGATGGACGCGTCGTCCGCGCCGAGTTCGATCGCGCGCAGCTGCATCGCGTCATTGCCCTTGCGGTTCACGCCCGCAAGCACGCCGCGGCAGGCCGTGAACCGGTCGGTCAGCGCCTCTTTCAAGGCGGTGCTGGTCTCGCCATAGGGATAGGCAAACTGGGTGACGGGGCCCGGCGCCCCAAGAGCGCGGAGCTGGTCGAGATTGTGGGAGATGTCGCCCATGACGCGCCCGGTCGAGGTCGCCGCGCAGTCCATGTGCGCGACAGTGTGAGCAGCGATTTCGTGGCCTGCCTCCGAGAGTGCGACGATGTCGTCTTCGCGATAGTAGGGCCCCTCAGGCCCGTCCTGGCCGACATATCCCGTGCACGTGTAATAGCAGCCGCGGGCGCCGAAGCGGCCCAGAATGTCCGCGCCATATTCTGCCGCAGAGCGCGGAAAGTCATCGAAGGTGAAACTGACGATGGCGCGTTGCGGCGACGCTGGCAGCGGCTTGACGGTGCGCCACTGGGTCATGCGGCGGCGCAGGCGTGCGGGCAGGGTGCGCGAGGGTTGGTAGAGCTCGCCTGTCAGCTCGGCGGCAGTCATCGGACCGCCTCTGAATAGACAAGCGCACGGAACAGTTTGAGGGAGAGAAGTCGCGCGCGTGTCGGAAGCAGCGTCAGCGATGCGGCGGTGCGCGTCAGCCAGCGCGCGGCCGGACGGACCGGGCCCAATTTGCGCATGCGGACCGAGGCCTTGAACAGCGGCATCTCGGCCATTGCCTTTGGGTGGCGCTCAGCCATGCGGGCGAAATTCTGCGCCGACGAGGCATACTTCCTGATTAGCGCGGCGTCGCTGTCGAGGCCGAGATGCGTGGCCGTATTGTCGATATGGCAGATGTTGAATTGCTCTGCGATGCGCAGACCCCAGTCGACATCTTCCCAACCCCAGCCTGTAAATTCAGGATCGAAGGGCACGGCATCGAGAACGGACCTGTGCACCAGAATGTTGGAGGAGAACACGTACCGGCCAGGCGCCGTGCTGCGCGCTGTTGCGTCGATGCATTCGGACGTGCGTGACTGGGCTGCGTGAAGGCCCTGGCCCGCGGTCGGGGTTGCGCGCTTCAGGCTGAACCCGCCAGCGACCAGGCTCGGACCGCCCGCACGGTCTGCCGCCTCAAGGTAGCGCGATAGGAACAGATGGTCGTCTGGCAGCATGTCTGCGTCGATCAGGAGGACCCAGTCGCTTTCTGCGGCGGACACAAGTTGGTTGCGCGCTTCCGAGCGGCCGAGATTGTCCGCAGACACGATCAGTTCGCTCGCGCCGGGATAGTCCGCCAACGCAGCTTCATGGCGCGCCGCCAATGCATGATCGCCTGATCCGTCATCGAAGACGATAAGCTGGGTGTTTTCCACGCCAGCGCAGGCGCTGAGCGCGCGGATCAGCGGCGTGGCATCATCGCGATAGGTCGGCACAAGGATCGACATCTGATGGGCGACGGGGGAGGACGCGGTGCCGGACAGGACCGGGCCTGTTTCAGCCAGCCCCTGACCGGCAGGCGCGTGGCGTATGAGCGTCTCAGCGGTCATTGAGGTTGTCACCCAGAAGGCAGGGCGTCGTCATCAGCATGATGTAGAGGTCGAACCACAATGAGGCGCGGTTCACATACTCAAGGTCGAGGCGTACACGCTGGCGCACAGCCTCCTTGGTGTGGACAGGCCCGCGCGACCCGTTAATCTGGGCCCAACCCGTCAAGCCTGGCTTGACCCGGTGGCGGTGCGCATAGTCGCTCAGGATCGCGTGGACTTCGGTCTGTTCCGTCGTCATGCCCACCGCATGGGGCCGCGGCCCGACAATCGACATTTCACCGATCAGGACATTCCAGAGCTGTGGGAGTTCATCGAGGCTGGTGCGGCGAATGAAGCCGCCGACCCGCGTCACCCGCGTGTCGCCGGCAAAGGTCTGCGCCACCATGCGTTCCTCGGCCACCTTGTTCGGCTTCATCGACCTGAACTTCCAGACGCGAATGATCTGATTGTTGAAGCCATGGCGCTTCTGGCGGAAGAAGATCGGGCCGCGGTCTTCCAGCCAGATCGCCAGCGCGATCGTCGCATAGACCGGCGCAAAAGCCAGGATCAGGCTGAGTGACACCACGATGTCGCTTGCGCGTTTTACCAGCGCCTGGCGCAGATTGACCGGTGCGCCCGAGATGTAAGCGGCAGGCGAGCGGGCAATCTCATCCAGGCTTTCGGTCTCGGGATCAAATCCGGCGAGGTCCAGCAGGAGCACCACCCGCTGGGGCAGGACGCGAAGCCGGTCGACGAGTCTGCGCACACGTTCCCGCGCATCGCTCGTCACCGTGACGACGACGCGGTCGATCTCAGGCAGGTGTGACCAGTTCATCAGGTCGTCCAGGCTGCCGAGAACCGGAACACCTTCGATGTTTGCAGGCGCGCGGGACAATCGGTCATCAAACACGCCGACAATGTTGAGGGCGCGTGTTTCCTCGTTCCGCGCGATCAGTTTGCGGGCATTGTCCGTTGCGCCGACGATGACGATGTTTTCGCTCAGCCGGCCAGCTTCTGTCAGCCTCTGGATCACGACGCCGTAAATGATGTGAACGAGGCTGAGTATGGCGCACAATGCCAGCGCGGTCTGCCCTGACAGGACATAGCCCTGCAGGTGCAGTGCGATGGCCAGCGGCGTCAGCAGGGCGACAAGAAAGGCCGCAGCGCGCACCCAGCTCCAGGGCTGGGCCATGCGCAGTTCCGTGCGCCAGACGCCGGAGAAGGTCAGAGCGCACAAAGCGCCGGCACACAGCAGGATGAATGGCAACAGACCGCCGACCGTGGCGCTGAAAAACGGTGTGCCGCCAAGCTCCAGTGCCCAGATGCAGATCGAGGCGGTAAGGAAGGCGTCGAGCCCGCGCATGCAGGCGCTGACCACTTCCAGCGGGATCCTCGCGCCCTTCCGCGGTGTGATGTTGAGCGGGGCGATCTGAAGATGCGAATTCAGCGCGTCAGCGCCCGGGCCTTCAACCCTGTGGGAGGGAGCAGCGCGCCCTGCGCCAACCCTTGGGGAAGGTTTGGTCTTAAGCTGCGGCGTGGCGGCCATGGGCCTGTTCCCCTCTATGTTGCGGCGCAACTGTCCCAAATTCGGCCGCACTACTTCATTCTCGCCCATTATGGTACAAGGCGCATGCCAATTCTCTTGTCGGGGGAATTTTCTCCCTTCACCCTCCCAAGGCGTTGATTTATTGCCATAAGTTGCCGCCTGCGAGCAAGACCTGCAGCTGCAGAAACAGGTATCTGGAGTTGAAGAATGCGCCCGCACCATGCCCGCAGATCTCTGAGTGCAGCAGGCGCCTGATCTCCAGCACTTGGCGGCTTCCGCAGCTAGGCTGGCTTTCCGGGCGCAATCCCGGTTAAAAGGGCGCAAAATGAGCATGACAAGGATATGTCCATGACCCTGAAGTCCCTTCTCGCACCCAGCCTCCTGGCGATCGGTTTCACGCTGGCGGCCTGTGGCAGTCCGACCGACACGCAAGCAAGCGATTCGCCGGCCGCAAGCGCCGAAAGCACCAGCGAGGCTGACCTGCCGGAGCTGCCCGAAATCACGGTCACCGACGGCGAGCTTGAAGGAAATCCGTTCCTTGAGGATTGGGACACGCCCTATGGTGTGCCGCCCTTTGCCGAGATCGAAGCGGCCGACTACATGCCGACCATCAAGCGGGGCATCCTTGACCTGCGCGCCGAGATCGATGCGATCACCAGCAATTCCGAGCCGGCGACCTTCGAGAACACGATCATCCCGCTCGAGCTGTCCGGCGATCTGCTCACAAAGACCGCGCTGACCTTCTCCGGCGTCACCGCGACCGAACTGAATGACGATCTGCGCGCGCTCCAGAGCGAGATCTGGCCGATGCTGTCGGTCGAGACCAGCGCAATCAACCTGAACCCGGTTCTGTTTGAGCGCGTCAAGTCGGTCTACAACCAGCTCGATACGCTCGAGCTTGGCGAGCAGGAGGCCCGCCTCGTCGAGCTGACCCACCGCCGCTTCGTCCGCGCGGGCGCCAACCTCGATCCGGAAACCAAGGCGCAAGTCGCTGACATCAATGCCGAACTGTCCGGCCTGACGACCAAGTTCGGACAGAATCTCCTCGCCTCGACGAAGGACTTCCGCCTCGAGCTGACAACGCCTGAAGAGATCGCAGGGCTGTCGCCGGACTTCGCGAACTCGATCAAGGAGGATGGCGAGGACAAATGGGTCGTCACGCTCGACCGGTCTGTCTTCGAGACCTTCATGACCCAGTCGACCAACCGCGACCTGCGCAGCCAAGTCTTCGATGGCTATCGCCTGCGCGCCTCGGACGGCGAGTATGACAATGGGCGTGTGCTGATCGAGATCGCCCAACTGCGCGCCAAGCGGGCCGAGCTGCTCGGCTATGACAGCCACGCCCAGTACCAGCTGGAAGAGCGCATGGCCAAGACGCCCGAGGGTGCAGAAGAGTTCCTGCTCCAGGTGTGGCGCCCGGGGCTTGAGCGGGCGAAGGAAGAGCGCGCGGACATGCAGGCCATGATCGGCGATGACTTCCAGATCGCAGGCCATGACTGGTGGCACTATTCCGAAAAAGTCCGCCAGGACCGGTATGCCTTCGATGACAACGCTCTGAAGCCCTACTTCGAGCTTGAATCGGTCAAGGCGGGCGCGTTTGAAATGGCCGAGCGGCTTTTCAACATCGAGCTGACCGAAGTCGAGGTCGACGGCTGGAACCCGGTCGTCATCAGCTACGATGTGAAAGACCTCGAGACCGGCGAGCATCTCGGCCTGTTCATGACCGACATGTATGCTCGCGATTCCAAGCGCGGCGGGGCGTGGATGAGCTCCTTCCGCGAGACGTCCGATATCAATGGCGAGCGCATCCGCCCGATTATCAACAACAATATGAACCTGACCCAGCCACCGGCTGGCGAGCCGACCCTGATGCGGTTCGACGAGGTGGAAACCCTGTTCCACGAATTCGGCCACGGCCTGCACGGACTGCTGACCCAGATCGATTACCCGACCTTCTCTGGCGTCGATGGCCCGCGTGACTATACCGAATTCCCGGCGCAGATCCTGGAGCACTGGGCGAGCCAGCCGGAAATGCTGGAGATCTATGCCCGCCACTACGAGACCGGCGAGGTAATCCCGGCCGAGTTGGTGGACCGCATGCTGGAGGCCTCGACCTTCAACCAGGGCTTCAAGACCACCGAATTCATCGCCGCCTCGCTGCTCGACCTCGCCTGGCACAATCTCTCCCATGAGGAGGCGATGGCGATCACCGATGCCCGCGCCTTCGAGCAGGAGGTGCTGGAAAGCTATGGCCTGATCGACGAGATCGAGCCGCGCTATCGCTCGAACTATTTCGCGCACATCTTCGCGGGCGGATACTCGGCCGGCTACTACGCGTATCTCTGGTCGGAAATCCTCGATGCAGACGGTTTCTACGCCTTCAAGGAGGCCGGCGACATCTGGGATCCTGAACTGGCCGGGCGCCTGAAAACCTGGGTCTATGAAAGCGGCGGCCTGTTGCCGGCCGACGAGCTCTACCGCCGTTTCCGCGGCGCCGATCCGGTGATCGATCCGCTTCTGGAAATCCGCGGCTTCAAGGA
>JBCBGD010000008.1:0-25206 GCA_038527085.1 Pseudomonadota bacterium
GAAAATCCGTCTTGAGCACCCCCAACAGAGGTTTCAAAGCAATGCCCGAAAACAAGGTTCAAATAGCTTGAATCTACGTCCTCAGGCGCCGCCGAAACGGGCGCTGCAACAAACAATCCAAGGACCGTTGCCAGTATGATCCGAACAACGCCCAAGAGGTTGCCCTACGCGTCTTCCAGCATCTTTTCGGCCTTTTTCTTGGCCTCTTCGATGCTGCCGACCATGTAGAAGGCCTGCTCGGGCAGGTGGTCGTATTCGCCTTCGATGAGGCCCTTGAAGCCCTTGATCGTGTCTTCCAGCGGCACCTGGATGCCTGGCGAGCCGGTGAAGACCTCGGCCACGTCAAACGGCTGGCTAAGGAAGCGCTCGACCTTGCGGGCACGCGCCACGACCAGCTTGTCCTCTTCCGACAGCTCGTCCATGCCGAGGATGGCGATGATGTCCTGGAGCTCCTTATAGCGCTGCAGGATCTGCTGCACGCCGCGGGCGGTCTCGTAGTGCTCTTCGCCGATCACCAGCGGGTCGAGGATCCGCGAGGTCGAGTCGAGCGGGTCCACAGCCGGGTAGATGCCCTTTTCGGCGATGGCGCGGTTGAGCACCGTGGTCGCGTCGAGGTGGGCAAATGAGGTGGCGGGCGCCGGGTCGGTCAGGTCATCGGCGGGCACGTACACGGCCTGCACCGAGGTGATCGAACCCTTGGTGGTGGACGTGATGCGCTCCTGCAGGCCGCCCATGTCTGTGGCCAGGGTCGGCTGGTAGCCCACGGCTGACGGGATGCGACCGAGCAGGGCGGACACCTCGGCGCCGGCCTGGGTGAAGCGGAAGATATTATCGACGAAGAAGAGGACGTCCTTGCCTTCCTCGTCGCGGAAGTATTCTGCCTGGGCGAGACCGGCCAGGGCGACGCGGGCGCGCGCGCCCGGAGGCTCGTTCATCTGGCCGTAGACCAGCGTGGCGCGGCTTTCGCCGTCCAGATTGATCACCTTGGCGTCCTGCATCTCGTAGTAAAGGTCGTTGCCCTCGCGGGTGCGCTCGCCGACGCCGGCAAACACGGAGTAGCCGCCAAACAGCTTGGCGATGTTGTTGATCAGCTCCTGGATCAGCACGGTCTTGCCAACGCCGGCGCCGCCGAACAGTCCGATCTTGCCGCCCTTGGTGTAGGGGCAGAGCAAGTCGATCACCTTGATGCCTGTGGTGAGGATTTCGGCCTCGGTGGACTGGTCGACGAATTCCGGCGCGTCTTGGTGGATGGAGCGTGTGGCATCGGCGTTCACAGGGCCGCGTTCATCGATCGGCTCACCGACAACATTCATAATGCGCCCCAGCGTGGCCGGGCCGACGGGCACCATGATCGGGGTGCCTGTGTCAGTCACGTCCTGGCCGCGCACGAGGCCTTCGGTGGAGTCCATGGCGATGGTGCGCACGGTGTTCTCGCCCAGGTGCTGGGCCACTTCGAGGACGAGGCGGTTGCCCTGGTTGGTGGTTTCCAGCGCGTTCAGGATGGCGGGCAGGTGGCCGTCGAACTCGACGTCGACAACGGCGCCGATGACCTGGGAAATCTGGCCTTTGACGTTGGCTGCGGTGCTCATGCGGGTCGTCTCCTTTGGAGCGGTCTTTTGTGTCTTTGACGGGGTCTTTGGGGCCGCGGCGCCAGCGGTCTTGCTGGTGGCACCGGCCTTTTCAGAGCCTGCTTCGGGATGGGGGGCGGCATCGGCAATGGTGCGCACGCCGCTGGCGGCCGTGGCACTGGTCGCGCCGGTCTTCAGCGGCTCTGAGGCCACGAGGCGGTCCTTGGCGGCCTCGGCTGCGGCGATGTCCTTGAGGCTGTCGTTCATGTCAGCCTGCTCTGCGGTGGAGCCGCCAACGGTCGGCGCGCTGGTGCGCATCGCTTCATCGGGCTTGCAGACGCCGCAGGGGCGCTTGTCCTTCACATCGAGGCTTTCCATGCGCGCTTCGGCTTCGGCATAGGTCTCGAAGGGGCCATGCCATTCGTCGTCGTCATTGTCCTTGTTGCCGCCGACGCCCTGGCCGTCATTGCAGTAGCGACATTCGCCGCGGTGCAGACGGGCCTTCTTGCCGATTCGGTTCTCGTAAACCCAGAAACTCATGCCTGCACCTATCTCACACTCAGGGGTTCGCACTCGACATTGCCGCCCGCCTCGGCCTTCACGCGGGTGCGCTCCACGCCGGTATCAATCGACACGCTCAGCGGTGCGTCCTGGTAGGTGTCGGGGAAGAGCAGCGTGGCAGGCGCGCCGATCTCGATCTCGACAAAGCCTTCCGTGCCGTTCTCAGCAACCACATTGATCGTGTAGTCATCGCGCGTGGTGAAGATGAAGGCTTCGCTGGCGCCATATTCGATGATCTCGGTGGCATCCTCGCGCAGAATGGTCAGGTTCTCAGCCTCCGCGATCACGCAACCATGCATGATCTTCGGCGAGGCATAGTCGGCCTCGGCTGGCGGGTCGGTGTCGATCCCGGCCTGGCCACAGGCAGCGAGCGCCAGCAGCGCGAGGGTTGGAAGAAGGCGGCCCATGGCGACCATCTAGAGCGCCTCCGCGCCGGAGATGATCTCGATCAGCTCCTTGGTGATCTGGGCCTGCCGCGCGCGGTTGTATTGCAGCGACAGGCTGTCGATCAGGTCACCGGCATTGCGCGTGGCGTTGTCCATGGCGGTCATCGACGCGGCCTGCTCGCCCGCGGCGCTTTCCAGCATGGCCGACAGAAGCTGGGTGTTGATGTAGCGCGGCAGGAGCGTTTCGAGGATCTCTTCCTCGCTCGGCTCATAGGCGTAGATCGCGCCCTGCAAGTCGATCACTTCGGCGTCTTCCGGCGGGGCGGCAGGGATCACCTGCTGGGCCACGGGCACCTGGCTCAACACGGACTTGAACTCGCTGTAGACCAGCGTGGCGACATCGAACGCGCCCTCTTCGTAAAGGCGCGTGATCTCGTGGCCGAGGCCCAGGGCCGGCTCGGTGAAATCGTTCTGCTTCACCTCAGACAGGTCGACATGGTCGATGAAGAAGTCGCCATACTCCTTGCCGAGCTGTTCGCGGCCCTTCTTGCCGATGGTGATGATCTTCACCTCTTTGCCTGCCGCGCGCAGCTCGCCGATCAGCGTCTTGGCCTGCTTGACCGTGTTAGCGTTGAAGCCGCCACACAGACCGCGCTCGGCGGTCATCACCATGACGAGATGGACGTCTTCCTTGCCCGTGCCCGCCAAAAGCTTAGGGCCGCTGCCCTCTTCGCCAGTCGCGGACGACAGATTGGCGATCACTGCCGCCAGACGCTGGGCATAAGGGCGCGAGGCCTCGGCCGCTTCCTGGGCACGGCGCAGCTTGGCCGCGGCGACCATCTGCTTGGCCTTGGTGATCTTCTGCGTGGATTTCACGCTGGTGATCCGGCCTTTGAGTTCCTTGAGGCTGGGCATGACCTAAGCTCCCGCGACCGCCTTACGCGAAGTTCTTCGTGAAGGCGTCGAGGGTGTCCTTGATGCCGCTTTCGATGTCTTCGGTCAGGGCCGCCTGATCGCGGATCTTGGCCAGCAGGTCTTTCTTCTGGCCGCGCACATGGGCGAGAAGCTCGGCTTCATAGCGCACCACATCATCGAGCGGCACACCGTCGAGATAGCCGCGCGTACCGGCATAGATCACGATGACCTGCTCTTCCATCAGGAGCGGGCTGTATTGTGGTTGCTTTAACAGCTCGGTCAGGCGCGCGCCGCGGTTGAGCAGCTTCTGCGTGGCCGCATCGAGGTCCGAGCCGAACTTCGCAAACGCCGCCATCTCACGGTACTGGGCGAGCTCGCCTTTCATGGAGCCAGCGACTTTCTTCATCGCCTTGGTCTGGGCGGCCGAGCCCACGCGCGACACAGACAGGCCGACGTTCACGGCAGGGCGGATGCCCTGGTAGAACAGGTCGGTTTCCAGGAAGATCTGGCCGTCGGTGATCGAGATCACATTGGTCGGGATGTAAGCCGACACGTCATTGGCCTGGGTTTCGATGATCGGCAGCGCCGTCAGCGAACCGCCAAGCTCTGCGCCTTTGCCGGTGTTGTTCATCTTCGCGGCGCGCTCGAGCAGGCGCGAGTGGAGGTAGAACACGTCGCCAGGATAGGCTTCGCGGCCTGGTGGGCGGCGCAGCAGCAGGGACATCTGGCGATAGGCCACGGCCTGCTTGGACAGGTCATCATAGATGATCAGCGCAGCCATCCCATTGTCGCGGAAATACTCCCCCATCGTGCAGCCAGTATACGGTGCAAGGTACTGCAGCGGGGCAGGCTCAGATGCCGTGGCGGCCACAACGATGGTGTATTTCAGGGCGTCCTTGTCGCGCAGGGTTTTCACCACTTGCGCAACGGTGGAGCGCTTCTGGCCCACGGCGACGTAGACGCAGTAGAGCTTCTGGCGCTCGAGCTCGGCTTTTTCTTCCGCGCTCTTGGCGTTCGCGATCCGCTCGTCGAGCGCTTCGTTGGTGTCTTTCTGGTTCAGGATGGCGTCGATGCAGACGGCGGTCTTGCCAGTCTGACGGTCACCAATCACCAGCTCGCGCTGGCCGCGGCCCACGGGGATCATGCCGTCAATGGCTTTGATGCCCGTCATCATCGGCTCGTCCACGGACTTGCGCGGGATGATGCCAGGCGCCTTCACGTCCACGCGGTTGCGCGATGCTACATCTTCGAGCTCGCCTTCGCCGTCGATCGGGTTGCCGAGCGCGTCGACGACGCGGCCAAGCAGGCCCTTGCCCACGGGCGCGGCGACAATCTCGTCGAGGCGCTTGACGTTGTCGCCCTCTTTAATGCCGCGGTCATCGCCGAAGATCACGACGCCGACATTGTCGGTCTCAAGGTTCAGGGCCATGCCCTTCACGCCGCCGTCGAACTCGACCATTTCGCCGGCCTGCACATTGTCCAGACCGTGGATGCGGGCGATGCCGTCACCGACGGAGAGAACCTGTCCGACGTCGGAGACTTCAGCCTCCACACCGAAGTTTTCGATCTGGCGTTTCAGTATGCCAGAGATTTCAGCGGCGCTGATATCCATAGAGCTCAAGCTCCCTTCATCGCGGAATTCATACGGTCAAGTTTTGCAGCGATCGACGCGTCCACCAGAGTGGAGCCGACACGAAGCTGGAGACCACCAATCAGGGCCTCGTCCACTTCTTCGCTGAGTTCGATTTCGCCGCCAACGGCCTTGGCAAGAATGGCTTCCAGCTTCTCGCGCTGGGCAGATGTCATGGGCTTGGAGGTGCGGGCCACGGCGCGCTTGATGCCGCGCTGGTTGGCGTAGAGCTGGTCGAAGGCGCGCTGGGCGGCGGGCAGGTCGCGCGCGCGGCCATTTTCGGAAATCACGCCGAGAAAGTTGACGAGAACCGGATTGAAGCCGGCTTCTTTCCCCAATGACACCAGCGCATCGCGCTTGTCATCGCGGGAGAAGGCGGGTGAGGCGAGCAGGCGGGAAAGGTCTTCGGATTCGCGCGCCATCGCAGCGAAAGCGGCAAAGTCGCGGTTGACCTCAGACAGTTTGCCCTTGTCCTGCGCCAGTTCGAACAGGGCGCTGGCATAGCGCTTGGCAGCTTCACTTGGGCGGGTGATAGAGGCGTCGGCCAAGGCGTTGTCCATGTGTTGTCGGGCGGAATGCCCATGCGAAAACCGGGCACAGAAGGCAAAAAACGCAGACCTTTGCCCCGGATTTTGGCGGGGCTTAGCACCCCTCCCCGCCACTGACAACATAGCCCATGGGCGGAAAGCGCGGCGGATTGGCACGGCGCAGCGGCCAAGCATGATTTCGCGCGCGGCTACATGAAGGAATACGGATCGATATCGATGCTGACGCGCACAGAGGCGGGCAGCTTCAGGCGCTTTGCCCAGGCGGCCATGTAGGCCGACAGGTCGACGCTTCGCGGGGCCTTGACGAGGAAGCGGCGGCGGTGGCGGCCGCGCACGATCGCAATCGGCGCTTCTGCGGGGCCGTAGACTTCGATGTCCTCTCCATTCGGGGCGGCGCGGGCGATGGCGAGGCCCGCCTCGTGCACCGCTTCTGGGCCGGGCGCGGATACGATGATCGCTGCCAGGCGGCCGAAGGGCGGCATGCCCATCACCGCGCGCACATCCCGCTCGACGGCCAAGAACCCGTCGCGGTCGCCATGGGCCAGGGCGATCATGGCTGGGTTGTCGGCGTCATAGGTCTGGACAAGGGCGCGGCCGGGTTTTTCCGCGCGCCCAGCCCGGCCGGCGACCTGGCTCAGCAGCTGAAAGGTGCGCTCACCTGCGCGCAAGTCCCCGCCCTTCAGGCCCGAATCGGCGTCGACGATGCCCACCAAAGTGAGGCCTGGAAAGTTGTGGCCTTTGGCGACGATCTGCGTGCCGATCAGCACATCGATCTCGCCCGCCGCCATGCGCTCGACAATGTCGCGCGTGTCTGCGCCGGTCTGGGCGGTGTCTGAGCTGAAGATGGTGATGCGCGCCTGGGGAAGAAGGCGGCGCGCTTCCTCCGCCACGCGCTCCACGCCGGGCCCGATACCGGTCAGCGCACCCTCGGCCCCGCATTTCGGGCAATGGGTCGGCTTGGGCATGGACCAGCCGGTGAGGTGACAGACCAGCCGGCCGGTATAGCGGTGCTCGGTGAGCCAGCTGTCGGTGCCCGGGCTCTTCAGCTTCTCCCCGCACGCCTTGCAGAGGATCAGGGGCGCATAGCCGCGCCGGTTCAGGAAGAGCAGGCTTTGTTCGCCCGCTGCGAAGGTCTCGGTCATCGCCTCGGCCAGGCGCGGGCTCAGCCAGCTGCCTTTCTCCGGCGGCTCTGCGCGCATGTCGATCAGGTCCACATCGGGCAGCCGCGCCGCGCCCGGCCTGGCGGCGAGCTTCAGCGCGCGGAAGCGGCCCTGCTCTGCGTTCACCGCACTCTCCAGCGCAGGCGTGGCCGAGGCGAGCACCACGGCGGCGTCAGCGAGTTTCGCGCGCATCACCGCCAGGTCGCGGGCATGGTAGGTGACCCCGTCTTCCTGCTTGTAGGACCCGTCATGCTCCTCATCGACGATGATCAGCGTGAGCTGCTGGTAGGGCAGGAACAGGGCAGAGCGCGCGCCAACCACGATTCGTGCGCGGCCCTCATTCACCTCTCGCCAGGCGCGGCGGCGCTCTTTCTCGCTGAGACCGGAATGCCAGGGCGTGGGCGCGGCGCCAAAACGGCGCTCGAAGCGCTCGAGGATGGCCTGGGTCAAGGCGATCTCGGGCAACAGGACCAGCACTTGCGCCCCGGGATCACGCTTCAGCGCTTCGGAGATCGCTTCGAAATACACCTCGGTCTTGCCTGACCCGGTGACGCCATCCAGCAGGAATGGCGCAAATCCGCCCGCGCGTACCGCCTCGCGCATCTCGAAAGCGGCGGCCGTCTGCTCGGGCGTCAGGTCAAAGCCCTCCCGATAGGGATCAGGCTGGGCGTAGGGCGTGTCCACGGGCCGTTTCAGGGACTGGAAGGTGCCCGCCTCCACCAGCCCCTTCACCACCGCCGACGAGGCGCCGCTGGCCGCCGTGATCTCCGCCGCGGTCATCACCTCTCCAGGGGGCAGCGCATCCATTGCGGCGGCGCGGGCGGGCGTCACCTTGGCGGGCGGCGGGCCTGACTGCCTGTAGACCGTCTCCGTCGGCGAAGGCCTGAGGCCCCCGCGGGCCCGCAGCGCCATGGCCAGCACGTTGCCCGGTGGGTGCACCGTGTAGCGCGCGGCGAAATCTATAAAGCGGCGCATGTCAACAGGCATCGGGCGGGCTGGCAGCACTCCGCTGATCGATTTCAGTTCGCGCCCCTCGGCCGCTTCGCCCACGCCCCAGACTACGCCTGTGCGCTCTGTTTTTCCCAGCGGCGCGGTGACGTAAGAGCCGACCGGTGCGGCGAGGCCTTCCGGGACCTCATAGTCGAACGGCTCGGGCAGAGGCAGGGGAAACAAGACGCGAACAACGCTCATTGCCCTGATGTACGCGCGCCGGCCGAGCCTCGCAATCCGCCTGCCGCAGGACAGGTCTGCAAGCTGCTGCCTTGCCCTGCCACGCGCGCACCAGTACCGTCCGCCAACTTTCCTGAAGACACCCGGCGGCCAATCCCCATGCCCGACACCCAAACAACCAGCCTGCCCATCAGCCTTTCCGATGTGGAGGCCGCCGCCAAGACGATTGAAGGCCAGGTCAACCGCACGCCCATGGCCCATTCGCGCACCTTGTCGGAGATCACGGGCGCCGAAGTGTACATCAAGTTTGAAAACCTGCAGTTCACAGCCGCCTTCAAGGAGCGCGGCGCGCTGAACAAGCTCTCTCACCTCACTGACGACGAAAAAGAGCGCGGCATCATCGCCGCCAGCGCCGGGAACCATGCCCAGGGTGTGGCTTATCACGCCAAGCGCCTGGGCATTCCCGCCACCATCGTGATGCCCACCACCACCCCGTTCACGAAGGTGGAGCACACACAATCCCATGGCGCGCGCGTGCTTCTGGAAGGCCATACCTTCGACGAGGCCAAGGCCTTTGCCGACACACTGGCCAAGGATGAGGGCCTGACCTGGATCCACCCTTTCGACGATCCCCAGATCATGGCGGGCCAGGGCACCATCGCGCTGGAAATGCTTGAGGAACACGACCACCTCGACGCGCTGATCGTGCCGATCGGCGGCGGCGGCCTGATTTCGGGCATCGCCACGGTTGTGAAGGCCAAGGCGCCGGGCATGAAGGTCTATGGCGTGCAGGCGGCGATGTATGCCGGGATGGTCGCAGCGCTCTCAAAGGGCGAGAGACCGCGCGGCGGCGCCTCCATCGCTGAAGGCATCGCCGTGAAAGAGCCAGGACGCCTCACCCGGCAGGTGGTCGACGCCCTGGTCGACGAGATCGTGTTGGTGGAAGAAGAGCACCTCGAGCGCGCCATCACGCTCTATCTCGACGTGGAAAAGACCGTGGCGGAAGGCGCCGGCGCGGCTGGTTTGGCTGCGCTGCTGGCCCATCCCAACAAGTTTGCAGGCCGCAAGGTCGGGCTGGTGCTGTGCGGCGGCAACATCGATCTGCGCCTGCTCAGCTCGGTGCTGAACCGCGCCCTGGTGCGCGAGCAGAGACTGGCGAACATCCGCATCATCGGCGATGACAGGCCGGGTTTGCTCGCCGTGGTGTCGAAGATCATTGGCGATGCCGGGGCCAACATCATCGATGTGGCCCACAACCGTCTCGCCCTCGACGTGCCCGCCAAGGGCGCCGAATTCGACATTCTCATCGAAACGCGCGACGGCCAGCACACCCGCGATGTCACCGAAGCGCTCAAGGCCGCGGGATATCCCCCGCGAGGGCTTTAACTCCAGAGCCGCGACTTCGTTCTCACGCCTAGGTGCTCAGCGGCAGCATCAGGCCTGCCTGGTCTGGCGAAGGGCCTTGTTCCAGCCTTCGATCAGGGATTGACGTTTGGCGTCATCCATCTGGGGATCGAAGCGGCGGCCGGGCACGGGACGGCTCGCCCAAGCTTGCGGGTCGGTCCAGCCAAGCTGCATGCCCGCGAGCGCGGCTGCGCCAAGCGCGGTCATCTCCGTGAAACCTGGCCGTTCCACGGGTCGGTCGCAAATGTCAGCGATGAATTGCATCAGCCAGTCATTAGCCGCCATGCCGCCATCCACTTTCAGTACGCTCACGCTGGCACCATCGGCCTCGAATGCGTCCAACAGGTCGTTGGTCTGGTAAGCGGAGGCTTCCAGGCCCGCGCGCACGATGTGGTCGGCATGGGCCGCGCGGGTGAGGCCTGTGATTGTGCCGCGCGCGCCAGCATCCCAATGGGGCGCGCCGATCCCTGTGAAGGCTGGCACGAAGTAGACCCCGCCATTGTCTGGCAGAGCCGCGGCGCGCGCCTCGCTCTCAGCGGCATTGGAGATGAGACGGAGATCGTCGCGCAGCCACTTGACTGCTGTGCCTGCATTGAAGATGGCGCCCTCCAGGGCGAACGCCGACGCGCCGCCCTCGATGGCATAACCGATCGTGCCAAGCAGGCGGTGGTCTGAGTTGGGTCGGGTTTGCCCGGTGTTGCTGACGAGGAACGCGCCTGTGCCATAGGTGATCTTTGCTGTGCCCGGCGCAAGGCATCCCTGCCCGACCAGCGCGGCCTGCTGGTCGCCTATGGCTGACAAGATGGGGATTGGGCGGCCGAACAGGGCCGGGTCCGTCACCCCAAAATGCGCGCTGCTGGCCATTACCTGCGGCAACACGCTTGGCGGCACGTTGAAGAGGCCCGTCATATCGATCGACCAGGCCGTGCTTGCCTCGAGAGTCAGGGGATAGAGCAATGTGCGCGAGGCATTGGTGACGTCCGTGGCGTGCACCGCCCCGCCTGTGAGGTGCCAGATCAGAAAGGTATCGACCGTGCCAAAGGCAAGCTCGCCCGCCTCGGCCTGCGCCCGTGCGCCAGGGACATTGTCCAACAGCCAGGCGATCTTCGTGGCAGAGAAATAAGGGTCCAGCAGAAGACCGGTCTCGGCCTGAACATCAGGCGCGCAGCCCTCGTCCCGCAGCGCATCGCAGACCTTCGCCGTGCGCCGGTCCTGCCAGACGATGGCGGGGGCGATGGGCGCGCCGGTCTCGCGGTTCCAGATCAGCGTGGTCTCGCGCTGGTTGGTGATGCCGATGCCGGCGATCTTGTCGGCGCCGCCCGCCGCTGCGATGGCCTCTCGGCAGACGCTGAGGGTCTTGTCCCAGAGATCTTGTCCATCCTGCTCGACCCAGCCATCGGCGGGGTGGGACAGGCCGACCTCCTCCTGCGCCTGGGCGACGGGGTTGAAGCCCGCGTCAAACACAATGGCGCGGGTCGACGTCGTGCCCTCATCGATGACCAGCAAGAGATTGGGTTCGCCCACGCCGTCCTCCATCACTGCGCCCTTGGTAAACGACCGGCGTGACCAGTCAATTCACTGCGCGCTTATTCTAAAACGAACATTTTCACTTTTTTACGCCCGTGACAAGCAATAGGCGCGCATCAGGCGCCTTAGGATTTTCGATATCGAGCACAATTTTGTTGTTTACGAACATTGTTTTCGAATATATGAAGATCTCACAGCGCGAGGACCATCTGGTGTATGACGTTCTGATCATTGGCGGTGGGATTAACGGGGCAGGCATTGCCCGCGACGCCGCAGGACGTGGTCTGAAAGTCCTGTTGTGTGAGAAGGACGACCTCGCCTCGCACACATCATCTGCAAGCACGAAACTGATCCACGGCGGCCTGCGCTACCTTGAGCACTATGATTTCGCGTTGGTCAGGAAGGCACTGATCGAGCGGGAAGTCCTGCTCAATGCCGCGCCGCACATCATTTGGCCCCTTCGGTTCGTGCTACCGCACCATAACGACCTGCGACCGTCTTGGCTCATTCGCCTTGGCCTGTTCCTTTATGACCACCTGGGCGGCCGGAAACTCCTGCCGGCGACCAAAACGGTCAATCGGCGCACTGACCCCATTTTTGCGCCGCTCAACCGCACGTTCAAAAAAGGATTCGAGTACTCTGATTGCTGGGTGGAAGATTCCAGGCTTGTCGTCCTGAACGCCGTTGATGCCGCCGAGCGCGGCGCCACGATCATGACCCGCACGGAATGTGTGTCGCTGAATTCGGTCGGCGGACATTGGGAAGCCAGCCTTCGCCTCGACGCCCAGTCAGACATGACGGTGAAAGCGAAGGTCGTGATCAATGCGGCGGGGCCCTGGGTTGACCAGTTGGCAAGCCGCGCCGGCGTTGAGCGCAATGCGCCCAATGTTCGACTGGTGAAGGGCAGCCACATCATTGTTCCAAAACTGTTTGATGACGAGCGGTGCTTCATCTTCCAGACCGGCGACGGACGGGTCGTGTTCGCCATTCCCTATGAGGATGGGCGGTTCACACTGATCGGAACCACAGATCTGCCCTTTGAGGGCGACCTGAACGCGGTCGAAGCCTCCGAAGAAGAGATCGCCTATCTCTGCGATGTTTCGAATTCGTACTTTGAAAAACAGATCCAGCCCGCCGACGTGGTCTCCACTTTTTCCGGCGTGCGCCCGCTTTTCGACGACCAGGCTGAGGACGCGTCCTCGGTCACGCGGGACTACGTCCTCAAGCACGAGCGCTGTAATGGCGCGTCACTCCTGTCTGTCATTGGCGGAAAGATCACCACATATCGCAAACTTGCCGAGGACGCCCTGAAGCAGCTTTCGACGGCGTTCCCGGAACTCGAGAAGGAATGGACCGCTGAGGTTCCATTGCCGGGCGGTGATATCGCGGGCGCGAATTTCGACGCCTTCCTCCAAGAGTGCCGAACTGCGTATCCATGGCTAGATCAATCCACGCTCTATCGCCTGGCGCGGACATACGGGACGCGTATCCACCAGCTTCTGGGGGCGTCGCGAAAGACCGCAGACCTCGGCCGTGACTATGGTGGCGGACTGTTCCAGGCAGAAATCGATTACCTTGTCGCGCACGAATTCGCGCTCTCGCCAGAAGACATTGTCATGCGCCGCACCAAGCTGGGGCTGCATATGAGCCACGACGAGCTAAGCACCCTGAAACATCACTGGGAGAACCGGATGGTGGCTTAGTGCCTCGGTCCTCGTGACCGAAAGAAACCTTCAAAAAACTTCGAAAACCAAGAGGGAGGAAACCAATGGAACCGAAGTTCAAGTGTATGCTCGGCGCGAGCATCATTGCTCTCATGAGCGGCGGCTTGGCCGTTGCGCAAGAGACGACGAATCAAGCTGAAGCCGGCGAAGAGCGCACGCTACAGACCGTCACCGTCACAGGGATCCGCGGAAGCCTGCAACAATCGCTCGATATCAAGCGCGACTCGACCCAAGTGGTCGACGCAGTGTCCGCTGAAGATGTTGGCAAGTTCCCTGACGCGAACGTGGCTGAATCCCTGCAGCGGATCACCGGCGTTGCCATCGATCGGAGCGGCGGCGAAGGCCAGTTCATCACCGTTCGAGGACTCGGGCCCGAATTCAACCAGGTCCTGCTCAATGGCCGGACCATCGCAACGGACAATGACGGCCGCGAGTTCTCATTCGACGTTCTCTCGTCCGACATCATCCAGCGTGCCGAAGTGTTCAAAACGGCAACGCCGGAACTGCAGTCCGGAGGCATCGGTTCGACGGTAAATATCGTCACCGCTCGCCCGTTGGATCGTCCAGGCCAGAGTTTTACCGTTTCCGCAGCCGGCACCTATGACACGCTCCGCGAAGAAGCCAGCCCTGACCTCACAGCCGTGGGCTCATGGACGAATGTCGACAACAGATTCGGTGTCCTGCTCGGCGCATCCTATTCCGACCGCAAGGTTCAGGAAGACAGCTCATTCACCAACGGATTTGCCCTGCGCAGCGGCGATCCAGCCATCCTCGCACCGGAGAGCTCCTCCGGCCTGACGGAAATTGGTGCGCTTCCCGACGGTGCGCGGGTTCAGCAACAAGTGGTGCACAGCCGCGACATCCAGGACCGGGAGCGCATTACCATCAATGGCGCCGCCCAGTTCCGGCCCAATGACCGGGTTACGTTCACCTTGGACGGCCTCTATTCAGAGTTCGACATCCAGTCTGAAGCCACGCAATTCTCAGGCTTCTTCAGCCCACCCTTCATCGATCCCGTGCTGGACGCGAATGGCACGGTTGTGTCCTTCAGCCGCCCGGGCCAGGACTTCGCCGCGCGCAATCCTGATATCGCCGCCGCAGTTGGCCTGTCGCAGAATGACAATGTGATCACCTCCAACAATCGCCTGGCTGAAACCTACATGATCGGCGGCAATCTGGAGTGGGACGTCAATGACGTTCTCAGTCTGGAATTTGATGTCTCGGCCTCGAACGCCCAGCGAGATGGCACCAACCCCTTCATCGTGATCGGGGCACTGGCCCCAACCTCTCCGCTGATCGAGTTGCCCAACAATGACGGCATTTCGACGATCACGAACTTGTCTGGCCTGACCGATACGTCGATCCAGCGCCTGCACTTCGTGAATGTCGAGCGCAACATGGTTGAGGACGACATTATCGAATTCCAGGCTGATGGCCGTTGGGAGATTGACCGTGGCCCGCTTCAGGCGATCGCCTTCGGCGCAAGTTACACAGACCGCGAGAAGACCCGCGACAATTTCACGAACTTCTCGCCCACCCAGGGCGGTGACATTTTCTGTGCCTATTGCGGATACAATGTCGCCCTCGAGAACCCTGGCATCCTGTCGCCTTTCTCGTTCGACGGCTTCCTCGATGATGCCAGTGGCTCGGGCTCTGTGCCTTCGCAAATCCTCAGCTTCTCGATCGCCGATGCTTTCGCCGAACTGAACAACACCGCAAATATCACTGACCCTGCCCGCAACGGACTGACAGGGGATGCCCGCGCGGCAAATGATGCTGACCTGATCGCGCGCCGAGATGCGGCTGGCAATTCTGTGTTCGGTTTCTACACGCCGGAATTCAATCCCGGCGGCAGCTTCGGCGTGGAAGAGCAGATCACGTCCTTCTACGCCAACACGGAATGGGCCGGTGATTTCGATGGGGCGCTGCCCTGGTCGGCCAATGTCGGGTTCCGCCTGACCCAGACCGACACGGTCTCAAGCGGTTTTGACCAGCCTGTGCTGCAGTTCCGTGAAACGCCCGGTGACACCCAGTTGCTCGTGGACTTCGGACCCACGACTGAAGTGTCAGTCTCCAACGACTACATCAACTTCCTGCCGTCCCTGAACGTGAAGCTGGAACCGACGGAAGACACCGTGGTGCGGTTTGCCTTCTCCGAAACGGTCACGCGCCCGACGCTAACCTCGCTAGGTGTCAACAACACCTTCGCCGGGCGGTCCAACGCACCAACCTCGGGGGGTGGCAATCCCAACCTCGAAGCCTTTGAGTCCAGCAACTGGGATGCCTCGTTCGAGTGGTACTTCAACGAGGTCAGCTACTTCTCCGTGGCAGCCTTCTACAAGGATTTCGAGAACTTCCTCGAAGCCCAGACGCTGCCGGTGGCAGGCGTGGTTCTCATCCCGCCGGGCAACCCGCTGAATGCCGATGGCTCCGAAGACCTGGCGTTGAACGTTGACTTCCAGGACACCCGCACGCGCAATGGTGAAACTGGCTCCATCACCGGACTGGAAGTGGCCTACCAGCGCACCTTCGACGAACTGCCCGAGCCGTGGGACGGCCTCGGCATGGCGGCCAACTACACTTATGTGACCAGCAACATCGACCGCGCTGAAGGCTCCGGCGCTTCGGACTGTGACTATAACGGTCTGTCGCCGAACTCCTTCAACATCAGCGGCTTCTATGAAAAGCATGGGATCCAGGCGCGCGTAGCGTACAATTATCGCGACGAGTTCCTGTTCCAGTGCTTCGCTGAGTTCTCGGAACCGCGCGAGCGTGAGGCCTTCGGCCAGCTGGACCTGTCGGCAGCGTATGACGTCAACGATACGTTCCAGGTGTTCTTCGAGGGTGTGAACGTCCTTGATGAGGACACGCGAGACTTCTCGCGCTTCGAAAACCGGTTCCTGACCTATTCAGACACCGGCTCTCGCTACCAGATCGGCGTGCGCGCGTCCTTCTAGTCAGCCGAAACGGTCTCGCCACCCGGGTTCCCCAATCCCGGCTGGCGGTGCCGCCAACTGCACCCTCTTCCTTCCTGGGGTGCATTTCGGGCGGCGCAGGGGATGACTCTGCGCCGCCATTCTTTCAAAGATCATAGAAAAAATCGCGCGAGGAAACGCAGATATGAATATGCTTCAGGTCAGCATCTTTTTTGGCATCACTGCGTTGATCGGCTTCCTGACCTATCTCAGTTGCCGCAACGCCCCGTCCGGCGACCGCGACTCCGACCATGACTACTTTCTCGCGAATGGTGGACTGAGCTGGTATTTTGTGGCCGGCTCCATCACACTGACAAATCTGTCGACAGACCAACTCGTCGGCATGAATGGCAACCAGATGTTGCTCCTGGCCTGGTGGGAACTGGCCGCCGTGGCGGGCCTCCTGATTCTCGCCTTCGTTTTCATCCCGATCTATTACCGCAACAATTGCACGACCACGACCGAGCTCCTCCAGCTGAAATACAACGACAAGAACATTCGCGCGCTGATCTCGGTCCTCTTCCTGTTCGGGAACCTTTTCATCTTCCTGCCGGCCATTCTCTATGGCGGATCGCTGTTCCTTAAATCGACCACCGGAGCAGACTTCTCGCCGCTCCTTGGCGAGCGCCTTTTCGCAGGAACGGCCATGGAGGTGGATTCGACCATTTTCGTGATGGCGATCGCCTTTGCCTTTGTCGGTGCGCTTTATGCCATTCTCGGCGGCCTGCGTGCCGTGGCTGTCTCCGACACCTATAGCGGCGTCTTGATCCTGTCCCTCGCGCTGCTTGTCGTGGTGCTGGCGCTCAATGCGATCAATTGGGATTTCAGCGGCGTGCCCGCCGAGCGCATGGACATGTTCATCGGCAACACGCTGGAGGATGGCACCACCACGCCGATCCCGTGGCACACTTTGCTGACTGGCATGATCTTCATCCAGATCTTCTACTGGAGCACGAACCAGACGATCACGCAGCGCGCCATGGCCTCGCCAACGGTGGCCGAAGCGCGCAAGGGCGTGCTGGCGGCTGCAGGCATAAGACTGTTGATCGTGCCCGTGATTGCGGTGCTTCCTGGCGTGGTGGCTTACAAGCTCTATGGCGATGTCGGTGATGCGGCCTATGGCATGATTGTGGGCGATATCCTGCCACCGATCCTGTCTGGCGCCTTCGCTGCGGCCATTGCAGCCGCCGTACTCACCACCTTCAACTCGATCCTGAATGCCTCCTCAGCGCTCTACGTCTGCGACGTGCATGAAGCGTATATCGAGGAGGCGCGCGATGTGCCGAAGCTGTCCATGTATGTGTCCATCGCCATGACCGTGCTTGCGATCGGCCTTGTGCCGGTGTTCGCCTCCCAGGAAAGCATCATCAACACGGTGCAGCAGCTCTATGGCCTGCTCTCCATGCCGATCCTGTCGGCGTTCATCGTTGGCCTGGCGTTCCGCAATGTCAGCGCCGGCGCGGCGATCATCGGTGTCGTGACCGGCGTCATAGTCTACGCTGTGTTCAGTTTCCGTCTCTACCAGCATGTGGGACTGTCACTTGATGGTGGGGTCGGCGAGGCGCTCGCCAGTGTGCATTATATCCACTACATGTTTGTCACGCTGGTGATGAGCATTGGGACCGCGCTTGTGGCCAATCTGGTCCTGTTTGGCCGGCGTGCATCCTTTTCTATCGGGCAAAGCGCTCCGGCCGCGGCAGAATAGGCTTCAGTCGGACTCGCCTGCCACGTGCAACTCCATCTCCGACTCCCGGATCGCTTCCATAAAGGCTTCTGGCGGCGCCTGGTCGGTGTAAAGGTGATCAATGTCGGCGTACTGGCCCAGCCTGATCATCGCGCGGCGACCGAATTTCGAGTGGTCGGCCACCAGGAAGACTTTCCGGGAATTCTGGATGATGGACTGGGCTGAGCGGATCTCCTGATAGTCGAAATCCAGCAAGGTTCCGTCTTCGTCGATGCCGCTGACCCCGATCACGCCAATGTCGAGGCGGAACTGTTTCAGAAACTCCGTTGTGGCCTCACCGACAATGCCACCGTCGCTGGGGCGTACAAATCCGCCCGCAATCATGACCTCCGAGCCCTCGGTCTCACGCATCATGTTTGCGATGTTGATATTGTTGGTCACAATCCTGAGATCCTTGCGGCTGGTCAGCTCCGCAGCCAGGGCTTCCGTCGTCGTGCCGATGTTCAGGAACAGCGAGGCGCCATCGGGAATGCGGCTGGCGACCAGGCGCGCGATCTTTCGCTTGGCCTCCATCCCCTCCTGTAGGCGGTCCTGATAGGGCTGGTTGTAGGCGTTGCCGATGCGACCGGCACCGCCATGGAAGCGCTCGATCAGCTCCAGCTCGCAAAGCGTATTGATGTCTCGGCGGATGGTTTGCGGGGTCACATCGAATTGCCGGACGAGCTGCTCGGTGGCGACATATCCTGCCGAGCGCACGAGCTCGAGTATGGCTTTCTGTCGGGGCGGCAGACTGGTGATATCCGCTGTGCTCATTGATTGGGCTTCCAAATTAAACCGCTTCGAAGTGATAGATCAGGCAAGTTTCTGGATGCAACAACGGGACCTGAAGGCCAACATGGGCAAGTGCCTCTCCGGGCAGGACGGTCCCTTCGCCATTCAGATCCAGGACATCAATGACAGAGGGCGAGGTAATCGAGGCTACGGGGTTCGGCCAGGCGATCCGAGTGCGGTAGCTGCGCGTAAGATCGAGGCCGGGCAAATGGAATCGGCCGGGCACGGTCTGGCGGTGGCCCGTCAGGTTGCACCAGGAGAACAGTGCCTCGTCCTGCGCCGGTGACACGACGCCGACAGCATTGACGTGGTCTGGCGTGTCGAGGCGGTGGAACTGGCCGCCATGGATCAGGTCTCGGTGGCGTTGGTGCAGGGCGATGCCGGCTTTGAGGGTCTCCAGCCCCTGTTCGGGCTCTTCCAACAGGTTCAGCTCCATTCCCATATGCCCGAACAGCGCCGTCGCCACCCGCATCTCCATGGTCAGGCGCCGACCTGTGATGTGGCAGGTTTCCGGGCCCACATGGGCGCCCATGATCGACAGGGGAAAGAAGTGCGAGGCGCCGCGCTGGATGCGCTGGCGGTCGAGCGCGTCATTGCTGTCAGAGGTCCAGATGCGGTCTGTCCGACGCAGTATGCCATAATCGGCGCGCGCCCCGCCCGACGAACAGCTCTCAATTTCCAGCCTTGGATGGGCGGCGCGCAACCGCTCGATCAATGCATAAAGTGCCCGGGTCTGTTTATGGATCACCGGGCGACCGCGGCTGCCAGGATGGTGGACGTCGCGGTTCATGTCCCACTTGATGTAGCCGATGTCGTGATCGCTCAGCAGCTTGTGCATGCAATCAAACAGGTAATCACTGACTTCCGGACGGGTCAGGTCCAGCACGAACTGGTTGCGGAAGGGCACCTGTTCAACGCCTTCGGCATGCAGGATCCAGTCAGGATGGGCGCGGTAGAGATCGCTGTCAGGATTGACCATTTCCGGCTCGAACCAGAGCCCGAACTCCATGCCGAGCCCCGTGACATGATCGACCAGGGGCCCAAGGCCTTCAGGGTAGACGTCCGAAGACACCCACCAATCGCCCAGCCCCGCCTTGTCATTGCGCCGCCCGCCAAACCAGCCATCGTCCAGAACGAAGCGCTCCGCGCCGACCCAGGCGGCCTTCTCGGCCAGGGCGAAAAGCGTTTCCTGATCGTGATTGAAATACACCGCTTCCCACGTGTTGTAGTGCACGGGACGGGATTTGCCGCGGATACGGCCATCCATGACCTTGTCGGTCAGATGGTGGTGGAACTTGCGTGACAGCGCGCTGAAGCCGCGACTGGTAAAACCAGCATACAGGCGAGGCGTTCGATAGGTCCCGCCAGGCGCAAGGCTCATCTCGCCCGGGAAGAAGTACTCACCCATCTGCACAAAGGCCCGACCATCGCTCAGCCGATCGACACGAACCCGGTTATTGCCGCTCCAGCCGAGATGGTAGCCAAAGCACGGGCCGGCCTGTTCGTGTGTTTCTGCCGTGCCGATGACGAGGCCGGGGAAATTGTCATGGCTGGTGCGACCATTCTTGTTCTCGCGCACATAGCTGCCCTGGAAGGGTGGGATTTCTTCCAGGTTGAACTCCCCGGACCAACGGCCCGTAAAGCCGAACACTCTGGATGCGCGTGGGTCCAGCGGCAAACTGGCTGACGCGCACCAGTCAATCGACAGGGGGGTGTCGCCCAAATTCTCAATTTGGGTCTGACACGTCAGAAGATTGCTGTCGGGGTTGAAGCCGAGAATCAATGTGGCGCGCACGTGCGTTGCCCCATCATCACAGACGATGCGCACGTCGCTTTCAGAGGGCTGCTCCACCTTGGTGACGCGGAACAGGCTCGCCCAGGCGGTGCCGCTGCGGTGGGCTGAAAACCCTGACAAGCCAGCAAGACCAGATCCCGTCTCGTTAAGCAGGGAGCTTGCCACCTCCGCATCGGCGCCACCGGGCGCATGCTGGCGCGTCGTCATCTTGCGCAGGGATTCGGCGTCAGATTTCGCCAGGCGCGCGCCCCAGTGCAAAATGCTTGGCCTTTGACCGGTCTGGCAGTCGATCACGAGGCTTGTATTGCCAGCGGTCAATGTGATGGTACCGGACGCTTCGGTCATGATGGCGAACTCCCTGACGCGGTGCAACGATAGTCCGACCGCACGCCGCTCATGTCAAAATATTTGTTATCGACAACGAAAAATTCGTTATCGAATGAATCTCTTATCGATATCGGCACCAAAGGGAAGCGCCGCCTTTCGAGCTTGTGAGATGGTAAAGTGCCGTGAAAATTTTAGATGTTTGTTTTTAATGAATAAATATTTTGTCTCGATCAAAGGCCAAAGATTTTTCCAGAAAGCATAGCCTTTTTACGCATGATCGAATACGAAAGTCTTCTCACCATGCCATGGAGCGGCTCAACACTTCCAGAGGGATTGCAATGTCAGATCAGATGCAGACTCTGCAGCGCACGGTGGGCGGGCGCGAGATTCACCGCCGCCACCATGTCAAATCGGATAGGCGCGACCTGTTCCTCTATGGCTACACGCCCCACGATGGCGCGCGCGTGGAGGGCGAGGACCTGCAGACGCTGACCGGATCAGAACTGCGCCGTCATCCCCTGCGCGGAGACTGGATGATCTACGCCGCCGCGCGCCAGAACCGGACCTACAAGCCTTCAGCCGCGGCCAATCCACTCGCGCCCAGCCAGCCCGGCAACCCCCTGACTGAGATCCCGTTCAGTGACTTCGAACTGGCGGTATTCTCCAATCGCTTTCCGAGCCTCTATGCGGGTGCCAACGAGCCGCCGCCCTCGGACCTCGAGACATTGGCCGCAAAGGGCGCGTGCGAGGTCATCGTCTACGCGCCAGAAGCGGAAGGCTCGCTCGCCACGCTCGGCCAGGAGCGCCGCCGTCTACTGCTTGAGGCCTGGATCGACCGCTACGAGGCTCTGTTCGCGGCTGGCTGCGCCTATGTCCTGCCATTCGAAAATCGCGGCGATGAGGTCGGTGTGACGCTGCACCATCCCCATGGGCAGATCTACGGCTTCCCCATCGTGCCCGCTCCGCAGCAGCACGCCGCCGATGCCTTCGAGCGGGGCTATGACCTCGCCGCCAGCGTGGCTGGCTGGGGCGCGGACTACCAGATCGCCGAAGCGGGAGGGCTGGTCTCCTATGCCCCGCGCTTTGCCCGCTTTCCCTATGAGGTCTGGATCTCCGCGCGCGAGCCCGCGTCGGGGCCCTGGGCGTTCGATGAGGACCAGTCCGATGGCTTCGCCCACCTGCTGGGTGACACGGTCGCGCGCTACGACGCGTTCTTTGGGCGCGAAACGCCCTGCATGCTCAGCCTGCATGCCGCCCCCCATGGCCGCGACGGGTCGTTCCAGTTCAGCGCCCAATTCTATCCGCTGCTGCGCGCGCCAGACCGGGTGAAGTACCTCGCCTCGGTCGAGCAGGCGACCGGCGTTTTCACCGTCGACATCCTGCCGCGCCAGGCTGCGGACCGGCTGAGGGCCGCCCTATGATCGAGCTCCCTATCGAAGACGCCTTCGAAAAAGTCTTTGGCCACGCACCCGATGCCACGGCGCGTGTGCCCGGCCGCGTCAATCTGATCGGTGAGCATATCGACTACAATGGCGGCACAGTGTTGCCCGCCGCGCTGGACAAATTCGTCCGCGTGGCCCTGGCGCCGACCGATCAGCCGACCTATTCGATCAGCTCCGCCAAATTCGGTGACATCGCCGCGCGCCACGCTGGCGCCCCCAAGCAGAACGACTGGGCCGATTATGCCGCCGGTGCGCTAAACAAGGCGCGCGAGCTTGGCTGGCTGGACGCCGGCGCCGACCTCCACATCGACAGCGCCGTACCCGATGGCGCAGGCGCCTCCACCTCAGCCGCATTGATCACCGCGATTCTACGGGCTGCTGCCCAGATGACCGGTGTTATTGCCGATCCGGTCCAGATCGCCCAACATGCCCGGGCCGTCGAGAACGACTACATCGGCATGCCCTGCGGGATCATGGACCAGATGGCCGTGGGGCTCTGCACCCCCGGAACGGCGCTGGCGCTGAACACACATGATTTGAGCTTCAATGTCATCGATATTCCTTCAGACTGGGCCTTCCTGACCATCCATTCTGGCGTGCGGCGCGAACTGGCCGATGGGCGCTATAAGGCGCGCTTCGAGGAATGCCAGGCTGCTTGCGCGGCGCTCGGTACCGATACGCTCTGCCTGCTGACGGAAGACCAGCTTGAAGCCGCTACAAAGCTGCCCACCCCGCTGGCGAAACGTACGCGCCACGTCGTCTCCGAACACCAGCGTACGCTTGCCGCGATCGAGGCGATGAAATCAGCAGATATGGGCGGCTTTGCCCGCCTCATGAATGAGAGCCACGCCTCCTACTCAAACGACTTCGAAGCTTCGACCCCGAAGGTCGATGCGCTGGTTGCAAGCGCGTTGCAAATGGGCGCGAAGGGCGCCCGCCTTACCGGCGGCGGCTTTGGGGGCTGCCTCGTGATCCTGCTCCCGGCCGCAGACCAGGACGCTTGGGCGAAACGCTTCCTCTCCGAAAATCCGGGCACCTGGCGAGTCTGAGCCCGTTCCAGGGATCGACCGTCATCTGTCTTCCCGAAGGCTTTCTGCCCTGCTCAACGGCCCAACCGCGCTTTCGTGCGGCCCTCGTGAGGTTTTGCGGTGGCGGGGTCGGTTGGCCAATCGTGTTTGGGGTAGCGCGCGCGCATATCCTTGGCCATGTCGATGTAACCGCCGGTCCAGAAGCCCGGCAGGTCGGCCGTCAGCGCGACCGGGCGCCCTGCGGGCGAAGTGAGCGAGAGGGTAACGGGAACGCGCACAGGCCCAATCGCTGGATGGCTCTGAAGGCCGTAGACCTCTTGCACCCTCGCAGTCACGAGCGGCGCTTTCTCATCGCGATAGACGATCGACGCGGCGCGCCCCGATGGCAGGGTCAGCGTTTCAGGCGCAGTCGCCTTCAGCGCCTCGCTGTCATTCCATCCGAGATGGGCGAGCAATGCCGCGCGAACTTCGCTCGGCTTTGGCGGCGCGGTTATCTGTCCGCCTTCAGGCAGAAGCCAGTCACCTGCTGACGTGGCGAGATCCTTGGCCGTCCACCTAGGAAGCTCCGCCCCCTGACGGTTTGCGAAGCTGAGGCGCGCCGCAAGGGTGTCGACCACGTCTTGCGCGCCAATCGCCTCCCATCCCTCTTCCTCCAGCGCCGACAGCAAGGCGGCCCGCGCGGCCGCGCCAGACGGTTTCGGCAAGGGAGACTCCGACAGGATGATGGCCCCGATTTTCCGGATGCGCCTGGCGCTGAACTTGCCCGTTGCGGAATCGTATCGCGCCACTTCCTCCGTCTGCGGAGGATGATGAGCGAGCACATCTGCTTCATTGACCTTGGCGACAAGGCTCGCCCGCGCGCCCCTTTGGCCGCCCATGGCGTCTGCCACGACGAGCCAGTCCGCTCGGGCGAGTGGATCGTCTTCGGGCAGGTGAACCGCCTCACCGCCCGCGGTCAGGAATTGACCAGCGCCTTGGTCACGCCTGCGCGCGATCGCATCGGGCCAGGCTCGCGCCAGCAATTGGCCGGGATCGCCCGCGGGCTTGCTGCCCCCGCCCCAGCGCGCCGCCTGCCGGCGCATGACCTTCGCGCGTACGGAGGCTTCGCTGCGGAAACGCTGAAGCCGGTCGGTCAGATCGGTTGCATCGCCGCCAAGCCCCCTCTCGCTGAGGAGCGCCGCAATTTCCGCCCCAAGCGCGCGTTCGCCGGGCGTCTGCCCACTGACGATCAGGGCTGCGATGTGCGGCGCCATCGGCAGGGCGGCCATGGCGCGGCCTTTGTCCGTGAGGGCTCCTGAGTCATCTATCGCGCCAAGCGCGGCGAGGCGCGCAAGGCCGGCTTTCATGCGTCCGGGAGGTGGTGGATCGAGCCAGGTGAGGTTGCCTGGATCACGCTCGCCCCATTCCGCCAGGCTGAGCACCAGGCCTGACAGGTCCGCGCGCAGGATTTCCGGTGTGATGTCGGGCACGAGCCCCCGCGTTTCTGCCTCGTCCCATAGCCGGTAGCAGACGCCAGGCCCTGTTCGCCCCGCCCGGCCCCGCCGCTGGTCCACGGAGGCCAGGGACGCGCGCTCGGTGACAAGACGTTGGGCGCGCCCAGAAGGATCGTAGACGGGCACCCTCACCAGGCCTGCATCAATGACGGTGGAGACGCCCTCAATCGTGATGGCGCTTTCGGCAATATCCGTGGACAGAACAATCTTCCGCCGGCTGTCCGCAGCCGGCTGCACCGCAAGATCCTGCTCTTTCGGCGGCAGGGCGCCGTAAAGCATGAAAACGTCCGTGTCGTCTGGCAGGCCTTGGTCATTCAGCAGATCCCGCGTCCGGCGGATTTCGCGGGCACCCGGCAGGAAGGCAAGGATCGAGCCAGACGTTGCCGCGAGCGCGGTTCGGATCGCCCGGGCCATATGCGGCTCTACGAAACGCTCGGGCCGACCGAGATAACGCGTTTCGACCGGATGAGCACGTCCCTGGCTGGTGATGACCTCACCGCCAATCCGCCCACGGATCTTTTCGGTTTGCAAGGTGGCAGACATGAGGACGATTCGCAGGTCCTCGCGCAGTGCGTCCTGCGCCTCCAGGGAAAGCGCCAGCCCGAGATCCACATTCAGCGCGCGCTCATGCACTTCGTCAAACACCACGCAGGAGACACCTGTCAGTTCAGGGTCCGACAGCAGGCGGCGCACAAACAAACCGTCCGTGATCACCTCAATCCGGGTGCGCGCAGATACCTTGCGTTCAAGCCGCGTCGACAGCCCGACTGTTTCACCCACAGCCTCGCCAAGCTCGCTGGCCATGCGCGCCGCTGCTCCCCTGGCCGCCAGGCGCCTTGGTTCCAGAAGCAAGAGTTTGTCGTCGCGAAGCGCGCCGGTCTCTAACAGGTGAAGCGGTAGGCGCGTCGTCTTGCCCGCGCCGGGTGGCGCGGCAACAATCAAGCGCGAATCGTCTGCAAAGGCCTGGGAGACCTCGGGCAGGACTGCATCAATCGGGAAGGGCGCGCGCAGTGGGTGCGCGGAGCTCGCTTTGCTGGG
>JBCBGD010000009.1:0-20409 GCA_038527085.1 Pseudomonadota bacterium
CCCTCAGCCAGCAACAACCCATGGTTTCGATCAGGCTCGACAGCCGCAGTTCCACAGGGCTGGCCCCAGCCACTGGCTTGGTGGGAGCGTCACTGGTGAGCGCAAGGCTCGCGCGCCATCCGGTCAGTGCGAGTGAGCAGGCGAGAGCAAGACCGAGCCAGACCGACCGTGGGTTGTTGCTGGCTGAGGGGATCATCGCGGGTACTCCACAAGCCGCGCCGGATTGCTTCGGCGCGCATGCGAGATGCTTAGCCCGCGAGGGTAAATCCGCCCTTAATCAGGGCGCTGAAGTGCACTGTGCGCGCGGTGCCTAGCGATACTGCTGCAGACGCGTCGCCCGAAGACCTTTTGTGCCGTGCGCGCTGTAAAGGCGTTGCCAGCCGGCGAACTCTTCTTCCGAGAGGCTGTAGCGCTCAAGGGCATCCTCAACACTCAGCAGGCCGCCTTGCACAGCCGCCACGACTTCGGCCTTGCGACGCGTGACCCAACGCGTGATCGTTGGAGGAGGAAGGTCCGCGAGGGTGATCACCTGACCGTTCGGCCCAGGGACACTCTGGTGAGAGGCGTTTTGCTGTTCCATTCTGGTTGTCCTGCTCATTCTGTGAGACGGCAGGGCCATTCTGGCTCTGCACTGCAGCCAGACATACACAACGCGATTTAAAGCCCGGCTGAGCGAGGCGCTGCAGTTTTCATGAAAATTGAACCTGTTTTTCCACTGCGTGTTTGATCTTGGGAAGTGTCCGCCCTACGGGATGGCGCGAAGGCGAAGGAGCAGCTTCATGGCCATGACACCCTGCAGAGGCTGCATCACCGGCTTTGCGCTCGTATTGGGCGTTTCATTCTGGGTCCCTGCCTGCGCCGAAGAAAGTGAGGGTGTGATCTCTCTCACATCCGAGAACGACCTCTTCGGCGGCACTGACAGAAATTACTCCAATGGCATACGCATTGAGCGCGTCAGCCCAGCCGACCGGGTCTTTCCACTCCTGCGGGAGGCGGCCGACCTCGTGCCCGGCCTCAACCTAGATCGCGTGAAACTGCGACAGGGCTTTGCGCTCTCCCATGCGATCTATACGCCTGAAAACATCTCGACGCCCGACCCGGACCCCAACGACAGACCGTATGCGGGGTGGCTGAGTGTTTCAGGCACGGTGGTCGCCAGCGATGCTGACACGCAGGATGCGATCCAACTGAACCTCGGCGTCATCGGGCCGTCCGCCCAGGGCAAGTTTGTGCAGACCAATTGGCACGAACTGATCAATGGTGTCGAACCGGAGGGTTGGGACAGCCAACTCAAGGACGAGCCAGGAATTGAATTGATCGCCCAGCGTCTACAGCTATTCGACGGGCCCAGCCTGCCGCTGGGACTTGAGACCGACTATGGCCTGCATGTCGGCGGCGCGCTCGGGAATGTCCGCACTTATCTCGCCGCAGGGGGCATGGCGCGGATCGGCTTCGACCTCGATGCAGACTTCGGCCCGCCGCGCATCAGGCCGGCCCTGAGCGGTGCTGGCGTTTTCCGGCCAGGCCAACCGCTTGGCGGGTATGTGTTTGTTGGCATTGATGGACGGGCTGTGGCCCGTGACATCTTTCTGGATGGCAACACATTCCGAGACAGTCCGTCAGTCAGCGACAGACGCGATATCGTTGGCGATATGCAGGCCGGTCTGGCGCTCCACTATCGCGATTTTCAGGTGGCCTTCACCTACGTGCACCGAACAGAGCAGTTCGTGGCCCAGGATGGCCCACAACGCTTCGGCGCGATTTCGATCGCGATCGCCCAATAGGTCGGCGGCTTGCACATTGACAGTGTGCCGGGCCTGCCGCATCACACGTCCAGATGGTGCTTCCGGAAACGGAAGCTAAGAGGGAAGCCGGTGCAAATCCGGCGCTGTGCCCGCAACTGTCAGCCAGGAGCTGATGGCCACTAAGCCACTGGACCGCCCCGCGAGGCGAACTGGGAAGGCGGCCTGACGCGAAGATCGGTGAGCCAGGAGACCTGCCATCGCGTCGTTCGCTTCGGGCCCGGGACCAGGCCAGGGGAGCGGGGCTGCGATCCATCGCATCCTTTGAAACGACACCGCGCGCGCTGCCGGAGCATCGGGGCCGGGGCAGGGCACGATTTTGGTGTTGAAGCGCTGCCGGTCCGGCGCAGAGGAAATGCGATGTTCAGACATTCGCTCATATTGGGCGCGGCAGCGCTCGCCATTTCGACGTCAGCCCAGGGCCAATCGGCAGGTCCGTCCGGACAGATTGAAGAACTCAATACAGGCGAAGAGCGACTTGAGACCATTTCGGTTTTAGGCCTGCGCCCAGTTCGGCTCTCGGACGCGACCAGCAGCGTCACCGTGCTCCAGAGCGAGGACCTCGTCCTGCGTGCCTCACCGTTTCTCGCAGACGAGCTTCGCGCCGTGCCCGGCGTGGCGGTGTCACGTTCAGGCGCTAAGGGCGGGTTGACGCAGATCCGGCTGCGCGGCGCCGAGGCCAATCATACACTTTTGCTGATTGATGGCATTGAGGTCTCCGATCCCACGACAGGTGAAAGCGATTTCGGGTTATTCTCAGGCCTGCGCCCGGAAAGCATCGAAATCCTGCGGGGCGAACAATCGGGCCTCTATGGCTCTGATGCTATTGGCGGCGTGATTAATGTGGTCACCGGAGAGGCGTCTGGCGTATTTGGCCGCGCTGAGGCAGGCTCGTTCGAGACCTTTCGGGGTGAGGCAGGTTTCGGTGCTGTCTTTGATCGTGGGGCTGTGACTGCGATGACCACCACCTTCTCGACGGGCGGCGTGGATACGTCAGGCCTGGGCGGCGAAGCGGATGGCTCGGAGCTGTCTTCAGGGCTGGCGACAGCGCGTCTTGATCTGACCGAGGACTGGTCCCTGTCGGGCCTTGTTCGGTTCGCGGAAGGCGAGGTGGAGACTGATCCCGATACGGATTTCGATGGCCGCCTGAACGATGCAGACCGCGTCACGGAGAACGAGCAATTCACGGCGGGCGCGAGCCTCGAAGGGCTCGCTTTCGGCGTCGATCACGTTTTCCGTGCAAGTTTCAATGCCGTCGAGCGCGAGAACTTTGCAGATGGTGCCAGCACAAACCTCTCCGATGGTGAACGGACAAAATTGAGTTACAGCCCCAGTGTCCAGGCAGAAAACTCTGGCGTCATGTTCACGCTTACGGGGCTCTTTGACTACGAAAACGAGGACTACTCGGCCCGCGACACCGAATTTGGCGGTTTCACAAACCAGGATGAAAACTTCGAAACCATTGGCATTGCCGGAGAAGTCCGGGCCGAGATAGGCGCGCTTGACCTCTCCGCTTCGCTTCGGTTCGACGACAATGATGGTCGCTTCGATGATGCCACTACGGGTCGTGTCGGCGCGGCCTACACGACGCAACAGGTCGGTCGCTTCCGGGCCAGTTTCGGCACTGGCGTCAAAAACCCGACTTTCACGGAGCTGTTTGGATTCTTTCCTGGCAGCTTCGTGGGCAATCCTGATCTCGTGCCCGAGGAATCCACCAGTTGGGAAATTGGCTGGGACGGCGCCTTCGGCCCGTTGGACCTGTCGACAACCTATTTCGACGCCGAACTGTCCGATGAGATCTTCACGGCATTCAATCCAGATTTCACGTCGACGGCGCGCAACCGCGAGGGCGACAGCGAGCGTTCAGGCTTCGAGCTCGGTGCGCGATGGCAGGCGACGCCTGAACTGGTCTTCTCCGGTCAGGCGACATTGACTGAGTCTGAAGCCGATAATGGCGAGGACGAAATCCGCGTCCCCGAGGAAACCGCAAGCTTGTCGATCGACTATCGCCCAGAGCGCTGGCGCGGCGGGCGTGTCGGCCTGGCCTTCGACTATGTCGGTGATCAGGATGACTTTGATTTCGGCGTCTTCCCGGCCGCGCGGGTCGCGCTCGACAGCTATGTGCTTGCAAGCGCGTCGGCAGAAATTCCGCTCTCTGACAGGCTGAGTGTCACGCTGAGAGCTGAGAACCTTCTCGATGAAACGGCTACCGATGTGTTTGGCTTCAACGCGCCAGGCGCTGGCCTGTTTGTAGGCTTCAAGGTCCGGTGATCCGCCTGAGTCTCTTCTTCGGCTTAATGCTCGGCTGGTTGGGTGCCTGCACGGCGCCCGATGAGCCGGTGCGGAGCCTCGGCGAGCGTCCGATGAGGATTGTCAGCCTAGACTATTGCGCTGATCAGTTTGTGCTGAAGTTTGCCGATCGCGACCATATCCTGGCCGTCAGCCCCGATGCTCGGAAAGACTTCTCTTTCATGCGCGGGGCAGCGGATGGAGTCGAAAGTGTCAGGCCCCTGGCTGAGGACGTGTTGATCTTGCAGCCTGATCTGGTCGTGCGCGCCTATGGCGGCGGGCCGAAAGCGGCGCACTTCTTCGAGCGTGCCGGCATTCCCGTACTCGATGTCGGCTGGTCGCCAGACATCGCGGCGGTGCGGGCCAACACCCTGCGCCTGGCGGCGGCGCTCGGCCATCCTGAGCGCGGTATCGCCGTGATCGATGAGATGGACCGCCGCCTTGCTGAAATCGCGCCATCTGACGAGCGACACAGCGCACTGTACACCACGCCGGGCGGCGTCACCGCTGGGCCGGGAGGCATGGTGGGTGAGATGTTAGAGGCTGCTGGGCTCGTAAATTTTGAGACGCGTGATGGCTGGCACCAACTCCCACTGGAGCGGCTTACGCGTGAACGCCCTGACGTTTTCGTTTTTGCTGACTTTGACGGCGGAGTAGGGCCCTGGAGCGCGGCGCGCCATCCCGTACTGCGCCAGCGCATGGACAGCGCAGATGCCCTCGAGATTGAAGGCGCTTGGACGTCCTGCGGCGGCTGGTTCATCATTGAAGCGATCGAAGCGTTGGCGGCTGAAAGTGCACCATGACGCGGGCGGATTGGTTGATACCGGCGCTTGGCTTTGCCTGCCTCATTGCGATCATGAGCGCATGCTTGCTTGGCTCCACGCCCATGTCGCCCTCACGTGTCTTTGCAGCTCTGTTCGGAGGCGGCGCGCCCGGGGACGCCATCGTGGTCTGGTCAATACGTCTGCCCCGAGCGCTTGCCGCGTTTCTGGTTGGCGCGGCGCTGGCGATGAGCGGCGCAGCGTTGCAGGGCCTGCTGCGCAATCCGCTGGCTGAGCCCAGCGTGCTTGGCGTATCAGCGACATCGGCCCTGGCGGCGACCATTTCGCTCTACTATGGGGTGGTGGCGCTGAGCCCATGGGCACTGCCCGCAGCCGCAATTGTCGGGGCCTTGCTTGCCACAGCCCTCTTGGCATTAGCGGCGATAAGAACACAGTCCGTGGTGACGCTCATCCTGATCGGTGTCGGGCTATCGAGCTTTGCGGGCGCGGCGATGAGCCTGCTCATGAACCTGGCGCCTAATCCGTTCACCTTGTCTGACATGATCAGCTGGATGCTGGGCTCGGTTTCCAATCGCAGCTTCGCGGACATCTGGCTCGCCATGCCATTTCTGGCGGCCGGGGGCATCACCCTGTTCGTCACGCGGCGGGGGCTTTCCGCACTCACACTTGGCGAAGAAGCCGCGGCCGGGATGGGACTGAACCTTCGTCATCAACGTATCTTCACAGTGCTGGGCGCAGGGCTCGCCACGGGCGCTTCTGTCGCCCTGGCGGGCGCGATCGGGTTTGTTGGGATCGTCGCACCGCATCTGATCCGCCCTCTGGTCGGACATGATCCGGGCCGGTCATTGGTGCCATCGGCCCTTTTTGGCGGCCTGTTACTCGTTCTTGCCGATATTGGGGTTCGGCTCTTCCCGACCAGCCAGGAACTGAAGCTGGGGGTCGTGGCTGCGCTGCTCGGCGCGCCAGTCTTCATTTGGATTGCGATGCAAAGGCGCGCGACCCATGACTGAACTCACCGTCGATCAGCTCAGCGTTTATGCAGCGGGCCAGCCACTGGTGGAGAATGCGAGTTTTGCGCTGCGGCCTGGCGAGCTACAGGTCATCGTCGGGCCCAATGGCGCAGGTAAATCCAGCCTGCTGCGCGCCAGTCTTGGCCTGCTGACCGCCACGTCCGGCTCGGCGCGTCTCAACGGGACTGACATCTCGGCGATCAGCCCGCTGGAGCGCGCACGTCAGATCTCCTATCTGCCCCAGATCAAGCCGCTCGTCTGGCCAAGCCGGGTCCGAGACATCGTCGCGCTGGGGCGGTTTTGTTATGGCGCCTCGCTTGGAAAGCTGAAGCCTGCAGATGCCTCGGCGGTTGCGCGCGCGCTTACGGCCTGTGATCTCGACGCGTTGGCAGACAGGCCAGCGCACACGCTCTCAGGCGGCGAACTTGCCCGCGTACACTTTGCCCGGGCATTGGCCGCTGAGACGCCCCTGCTCGTTGCAGACGAGCCCATCGCGTCCCTCGACCCGAGCCACCAATTCCGCATTCTCGACCTTGTCTCAGACTATGTCGCCAAGGGAGGCGGCGCGATTCTGGTCCTTCATGATCTCGCGCTCGCCGCACGCTATGCGACCCATCTGATTTGGATGCTCGATGGGCGCATCGTTCTGGAAGCCCCCCCAGAGGAGAGCTTGACGGCGGACGCAGTGGGGAGAATATTTGGGGTCGACGCCGAGGTGACAGAGCGCGGCCTGATCCTGAACGGGCGTTCACAAACCTAGTGCGATCGCCTATCACCATTGGCGATCTTGATCGCTGGCGTTTCAAATTCTTGTGGTCTGCACGCCTTGCTTGAAACCTCACTTTTATAGTCAGTTGTGTTTCAGGCCGCAGAGGACAACCAGCTGTATGGCAGGGGAAGTCAGACACAGCAAGGCACCGAGCGAGATGGACCGACGCATCGGCTTTCGTGTGCGTGCGCTTCGCAGAGAGGCCAATCTTTCACTCGAAGCCCTGGCGGATCAGCTTGGGCTGAGTTTTCAGCAGCTTCAGAAATATGAAAAGGGCGTCAATCGCATCAGCGCAGGGTTGCTGGATACGATTGCCAACATTTTGAACGTGCCCGTTTCGACTTTCTATGCTGCCGAAGCCGTGAATGAGATGCCCGACCCGCTCGACACCGCCGCATTGAAATGCGAGCTGGCGGGGCTGGTTGGCCAGATCGATTGTCCGAGAAATCTCGCGACCGCCATCACAGTTCTTCGTGCTCTGGGGCGTCCTGCGGCATAAGCGGCAGGCTCGGCGGCGCCGTTTTTTCCTCTTCCGTCAGACTGTTTGGATGGTGGAATGTGTTGCGGAACCAGACATGTTTGCGCTGGTCGAACATGGTCCGCAGCCATTCGATGACGACTTGTCCCCTCTGCAGTCTGCGCATCCTTTCGGAATAGGTGATCCAGAACGCAGCCGGCACAACCTCAGGCAATTCCAGCGGAACCAGCCGGTCATCGAGCGCGGCGACATAGGATGGCAGTACCGCGATGCCGCCACCGCCCGCGCAGACAGCCATCATCACCGCGCCGGAATTCGTCACCAGCGCATAGTCGATCACTTTCGTCAGATCAGCGGTTTTCCTTGGCCACTTCTCCACCTGATTGACATACCCATCATGAAAAATGACGCGGTGGCTGTGGAAGTCGAAAACACTGCTGGGCTGGCCGTAAAGATCAAGGTAGGCCCTGCTCGAGAAGCACATGTAGTGGAGGGTGCCCAGCTTTCGTGAAATCAGGTCCTGGCGCCGTGGCTCGCTGAACTGAACAGTGATGTCACCGTCGCTCGCCATGGGGTCCGGGATAGCATCGGTGATGCGAATTTGCAGCCTTATCCCGGGGTGGGCGCGCTGAAACTCCGGCAGGTGCGGCGCAATCCAGTGGGCGCCCAATCCGTCGCCGCAAACAAGTGTGACAGCTCCTTTGGCTGGCATGTCGATGTCTGCCACTTCGTTTTTCAGCGCGCTGGCCGCCTCCGCCATTGCTTCGGCGTGGATAAGTGCCTTCTTGCCAGCATCCGTCATCTCGATGCCACGTGTGGACCGTGTGAAAAGGCTCGCATTCAGGGCCTTCTCCAATTCGTCGATCTTGCGACTTACGGTTGGAGGCGACTCGCCCAAACGCCTTGCTGCAGCGCTGATGCTGCCTGACTCCGACACTATGCGGAACACTTTGAGCTTGTCCCAGTCGAGCCGATCCAAGGCCATTGAATTGATCCCTTCGCAATTCTGCGGACACCCCCGTTTCACCCGCGGCGGAAGCGGAGTCCATCAGCACCAGTCATAATGGCTGTATACAGATGGAAGGACAGACAGTGAAGCAATCTTCTATCAAGAGTAGTAAATTTGTAGGTTCACTCCCGCCAGTGGACCTCGACGCGGTTCGGAAAGTCAACGGCGATTTCGGTTTTCGCGCCGCGTCAGGCCCCGAGATCGGAGACGCTGTCGCTCTCGCAGAGCGCTTGATCGGACAACGCATCGCGGATCTCGACGTCCTCAAGCGCCTGCACGCCCATACCACCGTCTCACTCTGGGTTCTGGGCGACCCCGTTGTCGGCATGCACATCATGGCGCCCCTGACGCCTGCCGGGGAGCGCGCCGTGCGGCGCGGCGAATTCAGGCCCGAAAATCCCGACCTCAACCACTGCGCAGCGCCAGGCGAACCGTGCGGCGGTGTCTATGTCGGGATCTATGCGGGCGAGACCCGTGATGCGCGGCGGGCCATCATGCAAGGCGCGGGCGTCATGCGCCTGATGTGCTTTGGGACCGTGCCATGCTTTGCGCGGGCAGCGACCGATGATGGCGCGCGCTCCATGACCAGTCTTGGCTTCCACCCGATCGAAGGGGGCTTGCCGGGGCTCTGGGTTCAGGAGGCGCTCGTCAAGCCTTCGGCGGACGCAGCATGAATGCTTATCCCGCCATCGGACGCCGGGCTATCCGCGCCTCAACTCGCGAAAGCGCTTGGCAGCAGTTCTCCGTCAGAGTGGTACGCGATCTTGCCGACTACCAGATGGCCGTCGCCATCCGCGCCGCTGCTTTCATGTCGGAGCAGTCTTGTCCGTTCGATGAAGAATACGACGGTAACGACCTGACCGCGACTCATCTTCTGGCGTTCCAGGGCGACAGCCCCGTCGCAACCCTGCGCCTCCGCTGGTTTGCCGGGTTCGGGAAGGTCGAGCGTGTCTGCGTTCTGAAACAGTGGCGCGGCAGCGAGGTCATCAAGGTGTTGCTCGCTCATGCCTTTGAAATCTCCGCTCGCAAGGGGTATCGCCGCATGATCGCGCAGATTCAGGCGCGCCTCTGGCCGGTCTGGTCGCGCATGCTGAACTGCAGCCTGCGCGAAGACCGTCAAAGTTTCTCATTTTCAGACTATGACTACCGCGAGATCGATATCCCCTTGCCGGCCCATCCCAAAGCGCTGCGTCCCGATACCGACCCCTATGTCATCATTCGCCCTGAAGGGGATTGGGACCGTCGCGGCGTCCTTGAGCGGTCTGTGGAAGACGAAGTGAAAGAGACCAAGGCAGCCTGAGAATGTCGGCCTTACTCGTGTGTAGATTGCCTGGGCGATGGCAGGGTCGCTGCCACATCACGCCCCAACAACGCGCGCAAAGGGGCGCGCAGAGCCGGGCATTGCTGATGCAGGCCCGGGCAATGGGATATCGCGTGGCCCACGCCTTCGCCTTCTGGCCAGAGCCTTTGCCGCTTCTCCCAGGCTGCGCCCCCCTTGTGTCAGAGCCCGTCTTTGTCGAAGACATTCGCTCGCTGATGCGGAATGAGGCGATCGAGGCGTTCTGTCATTCGAACCTGCCCGGGCAGATCACACTGACCGGGATCATTGATCCGGCGATCCTGCAAGGCAGTTTGCTGGATGCTGCTCGGCTGGGATTGGACGTCAGGGCTGCAGCCTGATTGCGTGTTTCGGCGCGCTATTTAAAGGTGAAATGCGGCGCCCGCTTTTCGAGAAAGGCGCGGTAGCCATCCTGGAAGTCCTCGTTGGAGAAGCCGTCAACGAATAGCCGCTGGGCCTCAGGGTGGTCATCGCCCCAGTCAGACATCAGCCCGCTGATCATCTGCTTGATTGCCTGAACCGACCATTGGGACACCGCGCCGACCTCCTGCGCGAGTGTCCGCGCCTGCGCCAGGGCCTCGCCCTTTGCTGTGACCCGGTCGATCAAGCCCAATTCCTTCGCCTCCGGCGCAAGGAAGATGCGGCCTGTGAAAAGGAGGTCTTTGGCCGTCCCGGGCCCCACCGTTTCCAGCAGGCGGCGCGTGTCACCGGGTGGGTACACAAGCCCGAGCTTGGCAGGCGTAATCCCGAATTTGCTTGTCTCGCTTGCTACGCGCAGGTCGCAAGCCAGCGCAAGGCTCACGCCGCCGCCCACACACGCACCCTCAATCGCAGCAATTACCGGCTTGCGGCTGCTTTCGACCGCATTGAGCGCCGCAGCAATGGTCTCTCCAGACGCCTGTGCCTGTTCAGGCGTGGCATAGATCGTCTCGAATTCTGAGATGTCAGCGCCGGCCGCGAAAGCGCCTGCATCTCCGCCATGGATCAGCAACACCTTGACATCTGGATTGGCATTGGCCTCCGCGACCAAACCCGGCAAGGCCGCCCACATCGCAATCGAGAGCGCATTGCGCCTTGCTGGAGCGTTGAGCACGATGTCTGCCAGCGGCGGCGACACGTCAAGACGGATGGATGCAGTCACGGAGGCTCCCGGCGCGGCGTGCGAGATGTTGCGCTTTCACTGCCAAGCAATCGCGCCTTCAGCAAGGGCATCACTCAAGACCAAAAAAGCCCGCTGAAAGGCCAGCGGGCTTTCTCTCATTGGCTGGGGATGAGCCTTACTCTTCGATCGCCGTGACGGTGGCCGTGCCAGACGATCCGTTGTCAGCTGTATAGGCGCGTGTGTCGCCAACGGCAGGCTCGTCGCTCGCTTCGCCTTCAAACGTGGCGCAGAGCGTACCGGCGTCAGACGTGCCACAAAGTGTCTGGCTGTCTGCGTCCCAGGTGTAGGTGCCGGCAGTGCCGTCAGAGCCGGTGTAGGTGCCGTCATCGGACATGGTGATGGACACGGCTTCACCTTCGCTTGGCGTGAATTCCACGGTCATGGTGGCGGCGAGGGCAGGTGCGGCCAGGGCGGCGCCAGCGACTGTGAGTGCGATCAGTTTGCGCATAAGGGTCTCTCCCAACAGAAATTCTATTCGCCGCGCAGACGAAACGCCCACTACCCGGATGCTGCGCGCGATCGGACAACGCGTGGTCCGTGTGGCGAAAATGGGGCAAGGCAGGAAGATCCTGACCCTGAGCTCTCAGTCTCAGACATCTTTGGGCGGCTTCAGCCTGCGTTTGGTCTGATGAGCATCTGCCCCGCCGCCAGCCACTTTTTCGCCGCGCATATAGTGGCGCTGCCAGCGTTCCTTCATGGCGTTCTCCTCGCCCTTGCCGAGGCGCGTGTTGAAGTCGGATCGGCTGTCGCGCCAGGCCTCATATTCTTTCACGAGATCTGGATTGGTTTTCAGCAGCTTGCGTTCGGGCTCGATGTCTTCGAGGCGGCGATGCTCCATCAGCGTGATGAAGCAGAAGGGCTCGCCCTTCTTGAAGATCACCTCGCCGGGCCGGGTCATCTGCCAGTTCATGGTGAAGGGGAAAGGTAGCCAATCGGTCTCGATCAGGCCTGTGAGGGGCGCGATGCCGTCTTTCGGCCAGTTGGGCGCGCCCGTTGCCCAGACGCCCCAGCCTGGCGGAGTGCGGAACAAGTGGCCCGTATGGAAGGTCACGATTCCGCGCCGGAAATGGCTGTCTGCAAAGCTCGCCAGGGCGCGCGGATCGCCCCGCGTGTAGAGCTTGATGTTGTCCTCCGTCGGCCCGCCATCCCAGACGATCTTCACATCGATCGGGCAGAGGATTTCCCATCCCGTAGAGTTGGCCATGGTCAGCGGCAGGCAGCGATACGGGTGGCGGTCAGGGAAGGCGTCCATCCAGTCGCGCTGGCTGCGCCCCGGCACGATCTCCGGCGCCACATCATAGATCTTGTAGCATTCCAGCTGCATGGGACGCCTCCGTACTTGACGATTGCTGGTTTGATTGCCGAATGCGGGCCATGATCACAAGCCCTGAAGACCTGTTTGCCTGGCTGGATTCGCGCGGCATCGCCCATTCTACCCATTGGCACGAGGCGACATTCACCGTGGCCGAGGGTCGCGCGTTGAAGGCAGCCATGCCTGGCGGGCACACCAAGAACCTGTTCATGACCAACAAGGATGGCGACCTGATCCTGATTGCCGCCCATGCCGACAGCGACCTGCCCCTGAACAAGTTGCACAGGGCATTGGGCGTCAAGCGGCTGAGCTTCGGCAAGCCAGCCTTGATGGAAGAAGTGCTGGGTGTAAGCCCCGGGTCTGTCACCGCCTTTGCCCTGATCAATGATCCCGAGGGGAATGTGCGCTTCGTCGTCGATGAGGCGCTGACGGCGTTCGATCCAGTGAATTTTCACCCGCTTGTCAACACCGGCACGACCGCCATTTCGCAGGCCGATTTCCGCAGACTTGCGGAGCTGACGGGGCACGGCTGGGAGGTGATTGATTTCGCCTGCCTTGAGTAAAGAGCAGGCCAGTAAAACAAAAAACCCCGGCAGATCGCTCTGCCGGGGCCGTGTTTCTCTGATGTTTTCAGATCACTACTCGCGCGACATGAGCGAGAGAATGATCGTGAACATGTTGTAGAACAGGATGAAGAAGTTCAGCGCACCCCAGTTCGTCATGACCGCCATGGAGCGGGCATCACCGCCAAACTGGTAATAGCCTTCCTTCAAGGTCTGGGTTTCCCAAGCGATCAGACCGCCTGACAACACCAGGATGCCTAGCTGCAGGCCAAGCTCAAGCATGCCACTCGGCGGGAAGAGCAGGCTGAGAAGGCCAATCGCCACGAGGCCCCAAAGGCCGATGATCATGAACACGCCGAGGGGGCGCAAATTCATCTTCGTCGTGTAGCCAAACAGCGACAGGGCACCGAAGGCCGAAGCCGTCACCAGGAAGGCTTTCGTGATCGTCATGAAGTCAACGGCCAAGCTTGCGCCGCCGCGTGTCATGACAGACTGGTCCATTTGCGCGAGCACGACCCACATGGACGCACTGGCGCCGATACACGACACAATGGCCCAATAAAGGATGGCCGAGCCCGCAGGAGACGGGTTCCGCATCAGGAAGGCCGAGGCAAGGATCAGGACGATCGGGGCGAACTGCACCACCATGCCAAGCGGCGTGCCCCAGACCAGTTGGGTCAGGGGTTCGATCGTGCCCACAGCAAATGCGATCAGACCCGAAAGGCCAATGCCGAGAGCCAGTTTATTGTAGACGCCGAGCATGAAGCCGCGCAGGCCTGCATCCACAGACGTGTCCATTGTGCCCGCTGGGGCGCCATAGGACTGGTTGAATTGGTTCATAACAAACCCTTTTTAGATTGCTCAGTTGGTCAACGAGCCCGCACGGAATACTCCCGAGCGGATTGACTAGAATATGGGGAAAGTGCGCCTCATTCGCAAGGAAAACCGGGTTGGCACGAGCGCGCAGGGCGTTAAGCCTGAATTCAGCAAACACTTGAGGGAGATGCGCCATGGAAATGCGCAAACTGGGGCGAGCAGACATTGATGTGTCGGCATGTTGCCTTGGCACCATGACGTGGGGCCAGCAGAATACCGAGGCTGAGGGTCATGAGCAGATGGACTATGCGCTCGAGCGCGGCATCAACTTCTTCGACACGGCCGAGCTCTACGCCATTCCGCCCAAACCTGAGACCCAGGGCAAGACCGAGGAGATCATCGGCACCTGGTTCAAGGCGCGGGGAAACCGGGACAAGGTGATCCTCGCTACGAAGGTTGTCGGTCGCTCCGACATGACCTGGCACCGGTCCATGGACGTGAAACGCTGCCGGCTCATCAAGGAGCACATCGACGATGCGGTGGAGGGCAGCCTCCGCAGACTACAGACCGACTATATCGACCTCTACCAGATGCATTGGCCAGATCGCCCTGCACCAATGTTCGGCCGGGAGATGGACCAGGGCGCCTACGGCATTCCCTTCGAGCCGTTCGAAGACATTCTCGATCACCTGAATACCCACGTGAAAGCGGGCAGGATTCGCCATATCGGCGTGTCAAACGAGACACCCTACGGCGTGATGCGGTTCCTGGCTGAAAGCGATGCGCGGCGCCTGCCGCGGGTCCAGTCGATCCAGAACGCCTACAATCTGGTCAATCGGACGTTTGAAACGAGCCTCGAAGAGGTCGCGATGCGCGAGCAGGTCGGCCTTTTGGCCTATTCGCCCCTCGCCCAGGGGTATCTGACAGGCAAATATCGCGGCGGCGCCCTGCCGGAGGGCTCACGCAAGGCGCTGTTTGACCGGCTCCAGAGATACGAACGCCCCGAGGGCCTCTCGGCAATCGAGAGCTATCTCGCGCTCGCCGACAGAACCGGGCTCGATCCCACCCAGATGGCGATCAAATTCTGCGATACGCGGCCCTTCACGACGTCGACCATTATCGGCGCGACGACGATGGACCAGCTGAAGACCTGTATCGATGCCTTCGATCTGACGTGGACGGACGAGTTGCAAAGCGAAATCGACCAGCTGCATGCCGCTCAACCCTCGCCCTGTCCCTGACTTTTTCAAACCCGGCTGCGGCGTGTTGACTTAGCGGCAGGCCAGAGGCAACGATTGCGAACAGGCGCGGATATTACACAACAAGCGCCCAAGCAGTGAGGGAGGGCCAGGCATGGCCGATGCATCCAAATACGAAGAGAATGTGAAAAAGTACGCCAAGGGCTACAATCAGGCCGCGGCAGAAAAAATCGTGGGCCATCTCGGTATCGCCCTTCGAAACCGAGACAGTTCGCTGGTGTCATGCTCAGACCAGGGCGAGCTGGATCGCGTTCGCGAAAAATGGCTGCGCGGCAAGCTCGGTCTCGCTCATACAACGCCCGAACTCGACGCGGCCATCAGCGCCATCTGCGAGAAACTGAAGCCTGAGGGCGGCAACAAGGGCCGGGTGACGTTCTACTATCTTCTGGCAGAGCACTTCGGAAAACTCGACGATCTGGCCGGCTGAAACGCGCAGATATTCGCTGCTCAAAGCCCCTGCCATGGTGCGGGGGCTTTTTGTCTGGAGGCGTCATGCTTAAATCCAGATCAAAGAGCCCGCGCCTGAAAAGCGCCCAGATCCATGCTTCACCGATTGTTTGCCGCCCTGCCTGTTCCGCCGGAGATTGGCGAACCGCTTCTCGACCTGCAAAAAGGCTTGAGCGGAGCCAGTTGGCGCCCACTTGAAAACTTCCACGTCACGCTGCGCTTCTTCGGAGAGGTGAACACGAACCTCGCCCGCGAGATCGACCATGAACTGGCGCAAATTCCATTTGACCAAATGGAGCTCGAAATCGACGGCATGGGTTGGTTTGGGCGGCGCGAGCCCCGTGCGGTCTGGGCGCGGATTGCCCCCCATACCAACCTGACCCGGCTGGCGGGGGCTTGCGAACGTGCGGCGCGTCGGCTGGGCCTGCCCAAGGAGCCTCGCGCGTTCCGTCCGCACATCACATTGGCGTACCTGCACGGCACCGGGCTGGAGGAGACCCGCGCCTGGTGTGAGCATCACGCGGCCTACACCGACGGCCCCTTCTGGGTCGATCGCTACCACCTCTATGAGAGCATCGCCACCAAAGGACCGACGCGCTACGACCCTGTGGCAGACTATCCCCCCAGCTGACCCTGCAAACCTTCCGGCATCGACATATCTCACATGCCAAGGAGACTTGCATGGCTGACGATCAACTCGACCCGGAACGCAATCGCCTGAGCGGGCGCATCGCGCGCACAGCGAAGGTGAGCGCAAACCTTTCCGGCGCCGGGCTCAGCTTTGCGGCCAATTCCCTGTTTGGCGGCGAGAGCCGGGACGAGCGGATCGCAAAGGCGCTGGCAGAGGCACTGGGCAAATCCAAGGGCCCGCTCATGAAGGTCGCCCAGATGGTCTCGACTATCCCCGACTTCCTACCCGCCAAATACGCTGGCGAGCTGTCCAAGCTACAGGCCCACGCCCCAGCCATGGGTTGGCCCTTCGTGAAACGGCGCATGCGCGCTGAACTCGGCCCCGGTTGGCAGGACAAGTTTGCGGATTTCGGCAAGGAAGCGGCCCATGCTGCCTCTTTGGGCCAGGTCCACAAGGCAACGCTGCATGATGGCCGTCAGGTTGCCTGCAAGCTGCAATATCCAGACATGGCGAGCGCGGTTGAAAGCGACGTGGCACAGCTGCGCACGCTGGCGGGCCTGTTTCGTCGGATTGAAGGCGGATCGATCGATCCCAGCGCCATGATCGAAGAGATCAATGAGCGCCTGCGCGAAGAACTCGATTATGACCGCGAGGCCGCCCACATGCGTCTCTACGGCCTCATCCATGCCGACACCGAGGCAACCACCATCCCCGAGACCATCGAAGATCTCTCCACCGGCCGTTTGCTCACCATGACCTGGCTTGAGGGCGAAAAACTCGTCGATTTCGAGGACGCGCCTAAGGAAGTCCGCAACGAGATCGCGACCAATCTCTTCTGGACTTGGTGGAAGCCGTTCAACAATTTCGCTGTCATCCATGGCGACCCGCACCTCGGCAATTACCAGGTTACGGGCGGCGGGGCGGGCCTCAATCTTCTTGATTTCGGGTGCATCCGTATATTCCCGCCCAGCTTTGTGGCCGGCACCGTCGACCTCTACCGCGCTCTGCGGGCCGATGACTTCGACGCAGCCTATGCCGCTTACGAGAAATGGGGCTTTGAGAATCTGAACCGCGACCTCGTTGAGGTGCTCAATGTCTGGGCGCGCTTCATCTACGGCCCAATCATGGACGACCGCGTGCGCACAGTGGGCGACGGCATTCCGCCCGGCGAATATGGCCGCCGCGAAGCTTTTGAGGTGCGCAAACTGTTGAAGGAAAAAGGCCCCGTGAAGATTCCGAAGGAGTTCGTTTTCATGGACCGGGCCGCCATCGGGCTCGGCGCGGCCTATCTCAGGCTTGGCGCAGAGCTGAATTTCCACGCCATGTTCGAGGAGAGCATCGAGGGCTTCGATGTGGATGCGCTCGCCGCGCGCCAGGCCGACGTGCTCGGAGACGTTGGGCTGGCGCAGGCCGCTTGAGCCCGCTACCCCTGGCGCATGTACAAAGGCCCCTACAACACGCCCATGGCGCTCGCTTCGCGCCCGCTCATGGCGCTGTTTTGGGCCGTGTTTGCGACCCAAGTCGCGCTCATCGCCGTCGTCATCCTGCTGAACGTATTGTTCTCGGGCTGGGCAAGCGCGCAGTTCCAGCCTGGCGGCGACGTTTCTTCACAATGGCTGATCTACACGCTCGGCAATTTTGCCGTGCTCGTCGCGATGACCCTGTGGGCAGATCGGATTGGCGCCGGGCCCTTTGGCGGCTCAATACGGTCTTCATCTGACTGGGTCGCCATTGGCGCGGTGACCGGGCCCATCATCCTCACGCTCACCAGCGCCCTCGTCGGCATGTTGTTTTCAGACGGCGATCCGGGGTGGATGTACCGTGAGGATTTCGACACGCGGATCGTCAGCGGCGAGGCGTTCGGCCCGCTGATGATCTGTTTTGCCGTCCTGCTCGCGCCGGTTCTGGAAGAGATCGCCTTCCGCGGCATCGGCCTGGGTTGCCTGCTGGCCCGGGGCTGGCCACCGATCGCCAGCGTGGTTCTGACCTCAGCCGCGTTCACAGGCTTGCACATGAATTACGTGCTGCCCGCCCTCATTCCGATCTTCATCATGGGGCTCTACCTCGGCGCGCTTCGGATTATTTCAGGCTCCATGGCTGCGCCGATCGCCGCGCATGTCTCTGCCAATGGCATCTCCATGCTGGTGTTGGCCCTGTCCCTGATTTGAGCGTTTGCAGCTGGCAGGCCGGAGGACTAGACTTCCCATGTTTCGTGGGAGGACGAGATGGCCGACATCTTCATCAGCTACAAACGCGAAGATCAGGAAGAATTCGGGCGGGTGCGCCCCATCGCCGAGGCGCTCCGTGCGGAAGGTTATGATGTCTTCTATGACGTCCAGGTCCCGCCAGGCTCGTCTTGGGAAGATGTGCTGCAGTCCAAGATCAATGCGGCGCGTGCCGTCCTCGTGCTCTGGTCGCGCCATTCGGTCGACAGCGATTGGGTGAAGGAAGAGGCCGAAATGGCCAAGCACGCGGGAAAGCTCATCCCCGTATTCCTCGACGCCGTGCCCCCGCCCTTTGGCTTTGCCCGCATCGAAGGTGCCAATCTCGTCGATTGGGATGGAGACCTCACCCATATCGAGTGGAAGAACCTTGTCGCCGCCATCAAGACGCGGATCGGCGCAGGTGAGAGAGATGTTCAGCCTGAACTGACCCGGGTCGCCTACCAACCCTCAAAGACCGTCACGGTGACGAAAGCAGCGCCGAAAAAGGGCCGCGGAGGCGTCTTCAAGGCCCTCGCCGCCGTGATCGCACTCGCCCTGGTTGGCGGCATTGGGCTCGTCGGCTTCAATTTCCTGCAGCAGGACCAGCGCACGCGCGCATCAACTGAGACAGCGGCGGTCGCCGTGGAGACGGCGGAGGAAGCAGCACAGGAAGCCCGGCCGTCTTCGCCATCGACCTCTCCCGCGACGGCCGAAACCCGCCCGACCGCCACGGTCAATCCAACTGTCCGCGAAGCCATTTCCGGACGGGAGCTGACGGCCCAGCGCCCAGCTGAGGTTCAGCTCAGCCCCGCCCAGCGCGAGGCCATCTCAGATGTGGTAGTTTCCGCTGTGCCCAGGCCCGATGAAAGCTGCCGCGAGTATGGCGGTGACTGGCAGGTGCGCCAGGAGCAGGGCCGCTACAAGCTGTTCGGGTCTGGCCGGCGCACAGTCATAGAGTTTCCAAATCGCGAGGAGGCCCAGCGCGGCTTGCTCATCCTGGAGAAGTTCGGCCTTGAGGAATACTGCACGGTCGGGTCTGAATTCCGCTACTTCAAGACCGGCGGCGTGCTGCCATCAGGCGAGCTGGGCGGTGAAGACTGCGTTCCCGTGCGCCAGGGCCAGCTTGGCTACAAGGTCGCGGGCGGGCGCCATCTCGTGATGAGCGGGGACGCCAGCATGCTTGCCATGCGCACCGAAACCGAAGCGCGAAAGGCGCTCGCCATCCTTGAATACCTGCGCGCCACACAGATGTGCTACCTCGGCCGGCCCGGACCGTCCCTGACTTATCTGAAGCGTTAGGGGCCTATTGCACTGGCGGATCGCCGCGGAAAAGCCGTCCGTCCAGTGTGGTGAGATAGTAGGAACCATCGGGCGCGGCATCGACGCTTGTGATCTGTTCAATGCCTTCGGTGATCAGTGTGACGGCTCCGCGATCAGACAGCTCTGCGAAACTGGCGGCATCCAGCGGTGCCGAATCCTCAAGAAGTCCGAACTGCAGGGCCCAGAGATTGCCCGACACGAAGTCGGCGAAGACGAATTGAACCTCATCATCGGGGAGCAACGGACTGCGCACAACTGCACCGCCCGTGATGGATCGGCCCTGTCCGGAGCCATCGCCGTGTGCGTACTCGGCCAGAGGAGCAGTCAGGCCCGACACATCGCTTCCGCGATTGGCGCGCAAACCCTCAAACAGCGGCCATCCGAAGTTCGCCCCGGCCCCCGCGTTTGTGAGGACGCTGATTTCCTCTCGCGCCCCTTGGCCGACGTCGGCGATGAAAAGGGTTCCGTCCTGTGGATCCACGCCATTGCGATAGGGATTTCGCAGCCCAAGCGCGTAGATCTCTGGCGCGCCGTCGATCCCGTCGGCAAACGGATTGTCAGGCGGTATGGCGTAGTTGCGCTCGACATCGCTTGGAAAGTCGTCTGCGGTGACATCCAAGCGCAACACCTTGCCCAGAAGCGAGCGGGTGTCCTGGGCCAGGTCGTCAGGGTCGTTCGCGCCGCCACCATCCCCGGTCGGCACCAGCAGCATGCCCCCCAGCCCAAACCCGATCCAACCGGCATTGTGGTTCGACCGCGGTTGGCCAATACGCAGGATGAGTTCTTCGCTCGAAAGATCAATCAGGTCATGGCGCCCCGCCTGCATCCGGTAACGCCGGACTTCGGTATCTCCATCGGGCGCGTTGGTCAGGTTGACGTAAACGGTGCGATCGGTCTCGAAGTTGGGTGAGAGCGCCAGTCCGAGCAGTCCTCGCTCACCATTGGTCGTTACCTCGCCGCTTAGGTCCGCCACCACCCGAGTCACCGCACTGCCGTCTGCGGCGTCCAGGGCACGCGCTTTGATCACGCCGCCTTTCTCCACGATGAAAATCTCGGACGGGAAGGCGCCTGTCGCGCTCTCGACCGAAACAGCCTGGACGGGCTGGGACAGCCCACTGGCGATTTCCGTGGGCGCGTACTGGGCGTAACTGCGGTCATTGATTGTGACCGCAATGTCCGCGCTCACCGTGGCCTGGCCATCGCTGGCGGAAAGCGTA
>JBCBGD010000009.1:20507-23254 GCA_038527085.1 Pseudomonadota bacterium
AGTTGCCTGTCCCGATGTAGAGGCCGAGGACACCGAAAACAGCGCGCCATCACGGCCGGAAATCGAGAATGTTGCGGCGTCACCATTCGGGTCGGTGACGCTGACGGTGCCGATTGCGCCGCTGATCCCTTCATTCAGGCTGAAAGAAGTGGCGCCAGAGAACACGGGCGCGGTGTTGGCGGCGGGAGGCTGCAGAGTCGGCGAACTCTCGGATGATCCTCCAGAGCAGGCCGCCGCACCGAGCGCGACGAGACAAACTCCTGCGACAGTGATCTTTAGCATGGACGCTCACCTTCGCTCATTGCGCGAGCTTAGGCGGGCGCAAGGCCAGCACAAGTCAACTTCCGGTAAGGTCGCGCGCATCGTCGCTGTAACGCAGGTGTTACTCTGGCGCTCGGATTGCATATGTTAACGGCTGATAAACAAGAAACTCAAAATGGGTGTACCTATGCTTCGTTCCGGTCTGTTTCCCGCCTTTGCTGCGCTCGCTTTTCTGGGCGCCTGCGCCACGGCCACGCCGTATCAGGCCGCAAATGACAGCTCGCGCGGATATGAGAACCAGCAGATCGAAACCAATCGCTGGCAGGTCAGCTTTGGCGGAAACAGCCTGACCGACCGCGAAACGGTTGAAACCTATCTGCTCTACCGAGCCGCGGAGCTCACGCGTCAGGAAGGCTTTGACCATTTCCGCGTCGTTCGCCGGGAAACCGATGAAGACTCCCGCCTGGTCGCGACGGGTTTCAGCAGCGCCTATTCGCCATTCTATTCAGGCTTCTACTGCGACTATCGCTTCTACGGCCCCCGCGGCGCCACTCTCCGCAGGTCCGCATTTGGTCCGAGCCGCCTGAGTCGGTTCCACGATCCGTTCGGCTATGGATTTGGCGCGCCTGACTACCGCGAAATCGTCCGCTATGAAGCCACGGCAGAGATCATCATGGGCCGGGGGGAAAAACCCGAAAGCGATCCTGAGTTCTTCGATGCCAGCCAGGTGTTGCAAAACCTCGAGGCGCGCATCGTGCGCCCTGAAGTCGACGCATGAGAGCGATCTTCGGATCCACACTCAGCCATTCTTCGGCGAGTGGTTTAGAGGGTGAGTTGGGTCCGAAATAGGCCGACCCTATCTGCTAGGCGGCCTTGGCGCACATGCCTCTTGGCATGCCATTCACCAAGTCCGTGGACACCTCATAAACGGTTGAGCGGAGTCGCTCGCTGTATCCGGCTGGAAATACGGCGCCTTCGACCTCATACCCCTGCGCCGCCCAGTAGGACTTGATACGGTTCAAGATGGCTTCGGCTTCTGCCCGCGTTTGCTCACGTTGCATGGTCAACTCCTTATCTAAAGAGACACTGCAACAGTCCACCTGAACGGGGGAGGAATAGGATCTTAGCCGTTTGGTAATCCTTGCCTTTCCGAGCTGAACACCCGGTTTCGGGGCGTGCTTGAACTGCCGGCCGGTGCTGCAGCCTCACGCCCAGCTATGGATTAGATTTCCCATCGTAACAGGCAAAAGCGATCTTGTCCCATCAGGATGGCGGACATAGGCCACGTAGAATTTTTCGCCGTAGCGCTCCGGCCGGAATCCGGGGTCGCCTTCATTTCCCCCGCCTCCAGCCATAGCCAGAGCGTGGAGTTCGCGGACCCGGCTGGCCGTCTCAGCGCAAAACGTCGTCATGGCGCCGTTGCCGACGGTCGCGGCCTCACCATCGTAGGGATAACAGACGAAGAAGCGTGGAACTCTGTCGTCCTTCAGCACGCCCCATGACGCCACCTGCTCGTCACTGTAGCAGGGCTCAAGCCCCATTTTATCGAAGAGCGGACCGTAGAAGGCCCTGGCCTTCTCAAGGTCGCGCGTTCCCACCATTGTGTAGCCATTCGTCATGTCGCGCGCCTCGACTGGTTCCCTCAGACGGGCCCTAGAACGCCACCATCAAGCCGCGGCTGGGCGAGACTTTCCCATCGACGAGGCTGTTCCACTCGGCCTCGATGGCGTCAGCGCCGCGCACCCATTCCACACTGACCCAGTCACGGGCATCCTTCGCCATCTCGGCGCAGGCCTGCAGGGCGCGTTCCATGATCACGCCGCGTCCCCATTCCTCATCACGCTTCTCGATCTGTCCCGGTGCGAAGAACATCGTTGGTTTGGCGCCCGGCAGCTCGCCGAGGTCAGACCGCATCGCCTCCCAATGGGTGATGCCTACCATGCAGCTCTCAACCAGGTTTTCCCCACAATGGGTGTGCAGGGCCGTGGTCAGCCGCGCATCGCCTGACATGTCGACATAGGCTGTGGACACGCTGGCATCGATCTCGGTTTCCTCGCCATAGACCAGAACCCGGTCATACAGGTCGAGCGTCTCCACGAAGGCTTTGTTGCCCGGTGATGTGACGCCTATGACGGTCGGTGTCTCGCCCTCAGCATGCTTCAGCGCGTGTGCGAGGCCGAAGGCAGTCTTGGAGGAGGCCGACCCGATCACGACCTGGCCCGCGCCAAAATAATTGTTCGCGAGCAGATAATCGTAAAGCAGGTAGGAGGTGACGAAGAGCGGGAAGTAGAGGCAGCGCTCGGTCTCCATTCCCTTGAGCACGTCCGGTTCGGCCGCCTTTCGATTATACTGGTTGTAGAGACCCGGCAGGTCTCGCCTGTGCGCCGCGCCATCGACAAAGCCTGAGGCACGCACAGCGGCGGGTTCCAGCACGGCATGGCTAGCCAGCGGCCAGTAACCGTAGACCTGCTCGCCAGGTTCCAGCC
>JBCBGD010000010.1:0-22075 GCA_038527085.1 Pseudomonadota bacterium
ACAAAAGACAGGTTTCATGTCTGACACGTCCCTCTTTTCCCAGATTGCGCTCTGGCTTGACCAGAACGTGCTGGTCGCGACCATCCTGGCCGTGATTGGCGCGGCAGGCGTGTTTGCCCTGGCCGTGGCCTGCCTTGTGCTGCTGGTGCGCCTGACCGGGGCAATCGTCAGTAGCTCCGGCACGGCGTCGAACCGGAAAATCCGCCGCGCCGCGCAAGAGCCAGGCTACAGCATTCTGATCGGAGATTTCGGCGGCTACAGCGCAAAGCAGTCGAGAAACCTGATCGAATCCGCGCTTGCCGATTACTGCTCCGATTTCAGCTTCGGCGCTCAGTTCAAGCTGTTCCGGGTGCGCAGCCCTGGCGGTCGGCCAGAAGGCGAGATCCTGACCCGGGCCCGCAAGCGCCTGGAAAAATCCGGCGCCGACATGATCATCTGGGGCGCGCGGCTGTCTGACGATGTCGACGGCCTTCGCGTGTTTGGCGTCTCGCGCGGCGGCGCTCTCACACCGCAGCAGGCCCAGCCTTTCACGCTCCTGTTGCCGGGCCGGCTGCGCAATTTCACCGATCCGGTGCGGCGGGTGGCGGCCTACTTGCTGGCCAAACGCTTGCAGCCTGCCCTCGCCAATCCCGAATCCTTCCGGGAAGAAAAGGTCGCGAGCCTCGGCGAAATCCTAGACGAGATCCTGAGCCAGCTCAGCGAGATGGACAGGCCCCTGGACGAGGCGACACGGCGCGAAGTGGAAACCGATTTCTCCGCCATCGTGCTCCACCTGAGCGAGACCACGCCGCAGGACATCTGGCTGGAGCGGCTGATCGACCGGCGCCGCGCGACGCTGGAGATCCTCAAGGGCGATCCCAATACCGAAGCCCAGATCGATGCGCGGCTGGACCTCGGCCGGGCGTTGATCAAGCGGGCAGAAGTGACCTTCGATCCCGTGGCCGTGCGCGAAGCCTCGGTCCACCTGAACGCTGCAATCGATGCCCTGCGCAAGCACGCGGTCATCCGCAAAGCGCAACGCGCCAGCGACGCCCTCGCCCGCGCCCAGTCCCTGGTGGAAACCCGCCGCCGCTTTGCCGTGAATTTCTCGGCCTAAATCAAACGCCAGCGGGCTTTCTCTTTTGATCCCGTATCGGGCTGTGCCCTCACATGGATCGCGCTCAAGGGTTTTTTTGTTTGTTCTCCGCTTCGCGATAGAACGCGCTCAAGGCTGTGGGCGCTTTTCGTCCAGCGCGGGCGTCCGCAGGCCCGGTGGGGTGCGACGGCTGTGTTCAGGGTCATGGCGGATCGAGCGGTCAGCTCGTATTGAGATGACCGCGTTCAGGGAAAACCCCCACCCAAAGTCCCGCAGATACCTGCGAAGGCAGGTATCCAGCTCTGTGAGAGGATGCAGTGTGCGCGGGACCGTTCAGGGATGAACGCAGCCACCTGTGCAGCTTTACGCCGTTCAGAGATGGACCCCAGCCTGCGCTGGGGTCTGCGGCGCTCGTTGACAGGAAGGGGTTGAACACGTCCAGCGTGGCGAGGTGCACGCGTTTTGCGCAGCCCTCCAAGCAATCATCCCACTCCGCCCCTGGCTCAGCATACGTCCAGTGTATCCGGATCGCGCCCCACCACGTGATCTCATAGGCGATCTGTCCCATGTCGCCCTGTTCTGCGCGCAAGCGTCCCAGCACCACAACGAACCGGCGCAGGTTCCAAAAGAACACGGGCCAGAACAGGGGATGCACGATCTCGCGCCAGAGAAGGAGGTGTGGGCGGTGGTTCATGGCCGGAAGCTTGGCACAGGCGTCAGCCCCGTCGGATTGGCGTCTGCCTCTCCACGCGCGCTTATCGTGTGATGCGCAGTTTGCTGAGGTCGCTGCCGACCTGTTCGAAGGCGGTGGTGAGCGCGGTCTGGGTGGGGGCGTACCAGTATTTTCCGGGGTCGGACGCGCAGCGGCGGTACATCTCGCGCGTGTCGTCGCCGACCCTTGAGGTGAACACCACCGTGTAGACGATGATTCCTTGCGCCTTGGCCGCGGTGCAGAGGTCGAAAATGCGCCGGTTCAACTTGCCTCGCGTGGAATTGTCGGTCGTGCCATTGGCGCGGACATAGCCGGGGGCGCCGTCGAAGAGGGCCTTGGCGTTGGAGCCCGTCTCATTCCAGCGGCCATAGGCGGTGTGGTCAGACGCGCTGGGGTGGCTATCATTGGGCGATGTGCCCTCCTGGTTTGAACTGCCGCCGCCGGGGAAATTGTAAAAGCCGCTTTCCCCGTCTGTCATCAAGACGATCGCGCGGCGCCAGCGCGGGCTGTCCCACAGGGGAAGACCATTCTTGTCATCGGTCTGGGTGGCACTTTCGCTGAAAGGAAGGCCCGGCGACAGGGTGCGGATGCCCCAGGCCATGCCGATGTCTGTCAGCGTGCCGCCGCGGTTCCAGGCGGTCATGGAGGACAGGGCGCCGTCGACCTGGGCCTTGAACTTGGTGAGCGGCAGGATCGGCGTCGGGCAGCCAATATTGGGGCCCGTAATCTGGTTGGAGTTCTTCACCCCGCCCGGCACGATGCTGGCCGCATCACCATTGGTGTAATTGTTGTCCACGCCTGCGGGGTAATAATAGGGCTCCCAGGTGGCGGTGCTCGGCGGCGTGTCGTCCAGGCTGTTGGCGCCCGTGCGTTCCATGACGCAGCCTTTCCAGGCGGTCTCGTCAGCCCCGTTCGACGTGCCATGGGCGCGCGGGAGCGAGATGATATCGTCGGCCACTGTGCCCGGATTGACCGCGGCGGCGTAGGGCACCACGGCAAAGCGCAAGTCAGGTTCTTCGGTCTTGCCGTCGAACACATCATCGACCAGCGCCTGTGCCGCGCCGCGCAGGGCGCCGATGTTGCCGCTGCTCCACATCGAGCCGGTATTGTCGAGCACGAGCGACACCATGAGGCCGCCGCCAGCGCGTTTCACATCCACCTCGGCGCTGAGGCTCAGCGTGTCGCGGGCGAGCAGCTGGACGAAATAGGTGTCGAGGTCGAAAGTGCCGTCGATGTGGACGGTCTCGGCATCGGCGGTGACGTCGACCAGGGTGACGCGCGTGCCGGACATGTTGAAATTGCGCGCCACAAACTGGGCCGCGAGGGCATCGAGCGCGGCGTCGCTGTCATAGGTGGTGCCGACGGCGAGGGCAGCGGCATCGAGGGCGGCCTGGAACTTGTCGCGCGCGAGGAAGGCCCGCGAGCCGTCAACCGCCAGGCCGACCATGACGAGCACCATGGCCGACAGGAGCGCCATCGGCACGGTGATGCCTGCGCGGGTGTCGCGAGTGAAACGCATCATGGCTCCACCTCGCCGACCGCTTCTGCGCCATTGTTCTCGCCTGCGGTGGAGGCGCCATCAGACACCCAGTCCACGCCGTCATCATGGATCGCGCCGTCAATCGCGATCAGGCGCGTGACGCGCGGGCGATAGAACACCGCTTCGTCGATGTTCATCTGGCCGGTGCCGATGACCTGGCTGATCGGGGTCTGGTAGGAAAACCGGGCTGAGACGCGCAGCACGCTTTCGCCTGGATCGCCAAGGCCTGCGGCATCGCTGACATTGAGGGCTGGCGGGGTGTCGCCGCGATGGCGGCGCCAGAGCAGCTCCGGGCTGCCATCGGATTTGAAGCCGATGCTGGCCACATCGATGTGGACGTTTCCGGTCGAATACCCCGCGCGCATCATCTGGGCGGCGGCGGCGAAGATGTCGTCGATGTCGCTGGAGAAAAGCTCGTCTTCGCGGGAGAGATAGTCCCCGGCCTGCTGCAGGTAGCGCTGGAACTCATCGGCGGCGCGGAACCGCAGGGTCAGCTCGATCAGCCCGTAGATCAGCACCGCAAGGAAGGGCGAGATCAGCGCGAATTCGAGCGCCGCGACGCCGCGCGTGTCGGATCGGAGGGGCCGCCGGATCAGCATCAGAACGGCTCGTTTCGCGCGACGGAGTAGCCGACAATGATGGCGGGGCTGCCATCGGGCTGGAAGATCTCCTGCATGAAGGGCGTGATGAAGCGATAGGGCGTGGCCACGCGCATGGTGGTGATGTCATTGGCCGCGCCGGGCTGGAACACGAAATTGGTCGGCTCGCCATCGGCGTTGAAGGTCGCGTTCGGGAAGCTCACCGCGCCGAGATTGGCGGCCGAGCGCACGTCAAAGAACACGTCCTGGCAGCGGATCAGGAAGGTCGCGTCCGAGCAGTATTCGGTCTGGAAGAAGGCCTGGGGATCGGCGGCGTCCTGGACCTCGCCGGTCTGGACGTTGCGGCTGGCCTCATACAGAACATGTTTCAGGAAGCTCGTCTTGAAGTAGAACAAGCTGTACTCGATCACGGCGACCACCATGAACAGGGCCACGGGCGCGACGAGGGCGAACTCGACCGCGGTTGCCCCGCGCGAGTCTCGCCTGAACTGCTTTTTCCGGCCCGTCGCCGCCATGTGATCCGCCCCGGACTGATCCGACTGGGCATGTTTACGCGCCAGCGTTGACTGGCGGGTTGAAGCGGGTGAGCGAGTTTCCTCTGCGGCCTTTACGCGCTGTTCAGCATGACTGGGGGGCGGGGCGCTTCGGGCGTGGGTGAGATGACTTGAAAACCCCGCGGGGGCTGCTTACTCAAAGGCTCCCATGGCGAAAAACCCGACCACGTATTCCCTGATGCAGGCCCTGGATGCCCGCTCGCGCAGCATCTTCAGGACGATCGTGGAAAGCTATCTCGACACAGGCGAGCCCGTCGGCTCGCGCACCCTGTCGCGCTCGGGGATTTCGCTGTCTCCGGCGTCGATCCGCAACGTCATGGCGGACCTCACCGATCTCGGCCTGATCGATGCGCCGCATATCTCGGCAGGGCGCCTGCCGACCCATGCGGGCCTGCGCCTGTTCGTCGACGGCTTCCTGGAGACAGGCGATCCTGGCGAGACCGACCGCGCGGAAATTGAAGCGCGCCTCGGCCAGGCAGGGCGCGACCTGAAATCGGTGCTCAGTGAGGCCAGCACGCTGCTGTCTGGCGTGGCGCGGGGGGCGGGGCTTGTCTCTGCGCCGACCCGGGACGCGCCCGTGCGCCATGTCGAGTTCGTGCCGCTGTCGACCGGCGATGCGCTCTGCGTTCTCGTCACCGAAGACGGCGATGTCGAAAACCGCATCGTCAGCCTGCCCGAGGGCCTGTCCGTCACCTCGCTGATCGAGGCGGGCAATTACCTCAACACCCGCATGAAGGGGCGCACCCTGGCAGAGGCCCAGGGCGAGATCCGCAGCGAGCTGAGCGAGCGGCGCGCCGCGCTTGACGAGGCGACGTCGGCCCTGGTCACCCAGGGGCTGGCGGAATGGGGCGGGGCGAGCGAAACGCTGGAGCCGCGCCTCATCATCAAGGGCCAGGCCAATCTGCTGGAAGACGCCGAGGCGGCCGAAGACCTCGACCGCGTGCGCCAGCTGTTCGATGTGCTCGAGCGCCAGCAATCGGTGCTCGACATCCTCGACCAGACCCGCGAGGCCAAGGGCGTGCGCCTGTTCATCGGCTCTGAAAACAGGCTGTTTCCGCTCTCGGGTTCAAGCGTGATTGTCGCCCCCTATATGGATGCGCAGAAACAAGTCATTGGTGCGCTCGGCGTGATTGGTCCGACGCGCCTGAACTATGCGCGGGTGATCCCCATGGTCGACTACACTGCGAAAGTGGTGAGCCGGATTCTGGGCGATGGCCGCAAGAAGGAAGAACGCGGATGAGTGACGAGATCAAACCCGGCGAGACCGAGATTGAAAACGCAGAAGGCGTATCAAAGCCCGAGGCGGAAAGCGAAGATGCAGATGTCGCCGAGGCGGCCGAGACTGTCGAAGCCGAGGCCGAGCCGACGCCAGACGACATCATCGCCGGGCTGGAGGCCGAGAAAGCCGACCTGCAGGACAAGCTGCTGCGCTCCATCGCAGAGGTCGACAACATCCGAAAGCGCACCGCGAAGGAGACCGCGGACGCCCGCGTGTTCGCGATTGAGCGTTTTGCCGGCGACCTGTTGTCGGTGTCTGACAATCTCTCGCGCGCCATGGATGCACTCGACGCCGACACGCGCGCGAGCCTGAGCGAGGGCGGCCAGAGCCTGATGGGCGGCATCGAGATGACCCAGAAGGAGCTGCACACGGTGATGGCGCGCCATGGCGTGACCGCCATCGACGCAGCCCCCGGCGCGGCCTTCGATCCGAACCTGCACCAGGCCGTCAGCCAGATCCCCTCAGACCAACCGAAAGACACCATCGCCCAGTGCTTCCAGTCCGGCTGGAAGATCGGCGATCGCACCCTGCGCGCCGCCATGGTGGCGGTGTCGACGGGGCCTGCGAACTAGAGCCAGTCAGGACTGAGAAACTTCCAAGTCTGAGAAGAAAGCATCCAGAGCGCGCCGAAAGGCCGGCAAGGTTGCAAGGTTCGCGTGATTTCCATCGGGAAACTCTTGATAGGAGACGGCCACGCCTGCGCTCCGCAGCTCCGTGACCAGTGCTTCGCTCAAGGTCGACGGCAGGATTCCGTCTTGTTGTCCGGCCAAGACCAGAACTTGACCTTCAAAGTCCATTAAAGCGCTCGCATTGTTGTAGGACGATAAGGAGGGCGACAAGCGCAATTTCACGAACGGTCTGATCAACCCCGGCACGAGTTCCCGCGCCGCACTTCTGGCGTCTTTTGCACTCGACTCGATAACCACCGCGTCAACCCCGGTCACCGACTTACTTAATTCTGCGCATACAAATCCACCCAGCGAATACCCCCACAAAACGAGCGGCCTTTCGGGGTCGCGACGCAGATGGATTTCTTCCGCAAGGTTATCGAGCATCTCTTCAAAGGACGATGCACTTGGTTTGCCCGGACTGTCGCCATACCCAGGATAATCGAAGATTACGAGGTCCGCATAGGGTATGATCTTCAGGCCGAACAAGGCGCCAAACCCATAACGATCTGATGCGTTGCCGCCGCAATGGATCACAAGGGGGCGGTCGGTGCTGCTTGCGGACATCTCCGTGACAGCGATAGTGCCGTTTGCCCAAAAACCATGGGTCACTTTCGTTGGTACAAACTCGTCTTTGGTGATCCGTATGGTCGCGTGATCGTTGTTGATATTGTTAGTGAAAGTGAAATTCGAGGGGCGTTCGAAAACGTCCTGCCATTCGATGTACATGTCATCCACATGCTCGGCCTTGTTTGCGACCGGCGGTGGCCTGAAAACGCTCGCCTCATCTATCGATATGCCAACGCAGCTCGCCAGCAGTGCCAATCCGGAAAGTATCACGGCGACCCCGATGGCGATTTTATTCAACATGCGCCCGATCCTTCTGCCAACCGAGCCATTGTCTCAACACAAAAGGCAACTTTGTCACTTCACAAAGCGGCAGAACACGACTGAGACGCGCGGCCATCAGGCAGTGCCCAATGGTGCAATGTGATGCAAGGTAGACCCGAGTGCGCGCCCGCCTCGCGTAAAGTGCCTTTTATGGACAAACGGCTGACATGGGGACACCATGCCCACCGGGTGGAAGTGGAGGGAAACGATGAAGAATCTGAGCTTGCTGTGTCTGATCGGCCTTGCCCTGGCCGCGTGTGGTGCGCCTGATCAGGAACACGCGCCTGTGCCAGAGACTGCCGGGACCGAGGCGAGCCCATCGCCCGAGATCGCCCGCACGCCGACCCGAAACGCCTATTTCGGCGACCTCCACGTGCACACGCAGAACAGTTTCGATGCGTACATCTTCAACGTGCGGCGCACACCCGACGATGCCTATCGCTTTGCCAAGGGCGAGCCCATCCCCCATGACGCAGGATTTGAGATCCAGCTTCAGGGCCCGCCGCTGGACTTCCTGGCGGTGACCGACCATGGCGAATATCTCGGCGTCATCCCGTTCATGGATGATCCCAATCATCCCCTGTCGCGAACGCTGACGGCCCAGCGCGCCTTTGGCGAGGACGCGACCGAGGCTGCCCAGACCTTCCAGGACATCGGTTTGTCCTTTGTCGCCGGTCAGCCGATCGAGGAAATCCGCGACCAGTCACACATGAATCAGATCTGGGCGGAGACGATCAACGCCGCCGAGCGCCATTACGTGCCCGGCGAATTCACGACGTTTGCGGGCTACGAATTCACCGCGATGACCCTCATTGACCAGGAACAGGGCGCGGCGGCGAACCTCCACCGCAACGTGATTTTCAGGGACCAGGCACCGGACCAGGTCTTCTCCACCCTGGATTCGCGCAACCCTGAAGACCTTTGGGACTGGATGGGCGCGCAGCGCGCGGGCGGCATCGACTCGCTTGCGATCCCGCACAACTCCAACAGCTCGAATGGCGAGATGTTTGCGCTGCAGACCTATGATGGGCAGCCGCTCAGTGAGGCCTATGCCCTGACGCGGCTGGAGAACGAGCCGATCGTTGAGATCACTCAGATCAAGGGCACGTCAGAGACCCATCCGATGTTCTCGCCCAATGATGAATGGGCCGATTTCGAGCATTATGACTACTTCATCGGCAGCTCAGCGAAATCGACGCTGAACGAGGGCGATTTCGTGCGCCCTGCCCTGTCGCGCGGCCTCGCCATCGCAGAGGAGACCGGGGCCAACCCCTATGAGTTTGGGGTCATCGGCTCCAGCGACACGCATATCGCAGCCGCCACGCTCGATGAGGAAACCCATTGGGGCAAGTTTCCGACCGATGGCGCAGGCCCGCGCCAGCGCAGCTCGGTCCTGCCTGAGGGGTATTCCAACTGGGATGACGTGCCCAATGCGAACGACCGGCGCGTCCTGACAGGCGCGAAGTTCAGCGCGAGCGGCCTTGCCGGTGTTTGGGCAGAGGCCAATACGCGCGAAGACCTGTTTGACGCCATGCGCCGGCGGGAAACTTTCGGCACGACCGGACCGCGCATGAAGGTTCGCCTGTTTGCAGGCGAGTATGATGAGGGCATCCTTGACGCGCCTGACCTGCTTGAGACGGCCTATGCCAACGGCGTTCCCATGGGCGGAAATCTCGGCGCGCAGGGGGATGAGAGCCCGGATTTCATCGCCTGGGCGATCCGCGATCCCCGCTCCGCCCCCTTGCAAAGGCTGCAGATTGTGAAGGTCTGGGCCGAGAACGGGATTGCCCGCGAGCAAGTGTATGACGTCGCCTGTTCAGATGGCAGCGCGCCGGATCCGGACACGCACCGCTGCGCCGACAATGGCGCGCGCGTCGACATCAGCACCTGCGAGACGAGCCCTGGCTCTGGCACAGGCGAGCTGAAGGCGGTCTGGAGGGATCCGGCGTTCGAGTCTGAGATTGCCAGAGCCTATTACCTCCGCGTGCTGGAAAATCCGACCTGTCGCTGGAGCACCTGGGATGCCGTGCGCGCCGGAACGCCGCCCAATCCCGCGCTGCCAACGACGCTGCAGGAACGCGCCTGGTCATCGCCGATCTGGGTCGAGTGAGGGGCCTGAGGCGCCGAATAGAGCGCGCAGCGCCCCCGTACAGCGCCTGATGACCTAAAAAAACGCCCGCAAGCGGTGGCTTGCGGGCGTTCTGGTTAGGGGAAGTGAGTCTCTTAGGCCGACTTTTTCTCGTCGCCGTCGACTTCCTCGAACTCGGCGTCGACCACATCGGCGTCGCCTGCGGCATCAGAAGCGGCGTCCGCATGGGCGGCCTCTTCCTGCTGCTGGGCGTAGATCGCTTCGCCGAGCTTCATGGCCGCGGTCATCAGGGCCTGGTGCTTCTCGGTGATCGCGCCGGCATCTTCGCCTTCCGCAGCCTCCTTCAGCTCCTTCACGGCAGCCTCAATCTCGGACTTCACCTCGGCTGAGACCTTGTCGCCATGCTCTTCGAGCTGCTTCTCGGTCTGGTGGGCGAGGGCCTCGGCATTGTTTTTCGCATCGACCAGTTCGCGGCGCTGCTTGTCGGCCTCCGCATTGGCTTCGGCGTCGGCCATCATGTTTTTGATGTCGTCTTCCGAGAGCCCGCCATCGGCCTGGATGGTGATGCGTTGCTCCTTGCCTGTCGCCTTGTCCTTGGCCGAGACGTTGACGATGCCGTTGGCGTCGATGTCGAAGCTGACCTCGATCTGCGGCATGCCGCGCGGGGCAGGCGCAATGCCTTCAAGGTTGAAGCGACCAAGCAGCTTGTTGTCCTGGGCCATTTCGCGCTCGCCTTGGAACACGGCGATGGTCACAGCCGACTGGTTGTCCTCGGCGGTCGAGAAGACCTGGGACTTTTCCGTCGGGATTGTCGTGTTGCGGTCGATCAGGCGGGTGAACACGCCGCCAAGCGTCTCGATGCCGAGCGAGAGCGGGGTCACGTCCAGAAGGACCACGTCTTTCACATCGCCCTGCAGAACGCCGCCCTGAATGGCTGCACCGATGGCGACCACCTCGTCAGGGTTCACGCCCTTGTGGGGCTCCTTGCCGAAGAAGTCCTTCACGGCGGCCTGGACCGCGGGCATGCGCGTCATGCCGCCCACGAGCACAACCTCGTCGATGTCGCTCGCCTTTTTGCCAGCATCTCCCAGCGCCTTGCGGCAGGGCTCGATGGTGCGCTTGACCAGATCTTCGACCAGGCTTTCGAACTTGGCGCGCGAGAGCTTGATGTTGAGGTGTTTCGGGCCCGAGGCATCTGCCGTGATGAAGGGCAGGTTCACTTCATAGGACGAGGCAGAACTCAGCTCTTTCTTGGCTTTTTCAGCCTCTTCCTTCAGGCGCTGGAGGGCCAGCTTGTCGGCCTTCAGGTCGATGCCCTGGTCCTTTTTGAACTCCTCGGCCAAGTAATCGACGATGCGGAGGTCGAAATCCTCACCGCCGAGGAAGGTGTCGCCATTGGTCGACAGCACCTCGAACACGCCGTCGCCGATTTCGAGGATGGAGACGTCAAACGTACCACCGCCGAGGTCGTAGACCGCGATGGTCTTGCCGTCGCCAGCCTTGTCCATGCCATAGGCGAGGGCCGCGGCCGTCGGCTCATTGATGATGCGGCGCACTTCGAGGCCGGCGATCTTGCCAGCGTCTTTCGTGGCCTGGCGCTGGCTGTCTGAGAAGTAGGCCGGCACGGTGATGATGGCTTCGGTCACCGGCTCGCCGAGATAGGCCTCTGCGGTCTCCTTCATCTTCGTCAGAACGAAGGCGGAGATTTCCTGCGGCGCATATTCCTTGTCGCGGCCTTGCACCCAGGCTGCGCCATTGGGGCCCTTCACGATGCCGAAGGGGGAAACCTCGATGTCTTTTTTCACCGTTGGGTCATCGAAGGTGCGGCCGATCAGGCGCTTGATGGCGTAGAAGGTGAAGTCGGGGTTGGTGACGGCCTGGCGGCGCGCAGGCATGCCGATCAGGCGCTCGCCGCCCTCTGTGAAGGCGACCACGGACGGGGTCGTGCGCGCACCTTCGGAATTCTCGATCACCTTCGGGTCGCCGCCTTCCATGACGGCCACACACGAGTTCGTGGTCCCGAGGTCGATACCGATGATCTTTCCCATAATAAAATCCTCTTTTTCGTCGGCCGCCGCCGACATCTTTTGTCTGGCCTGCAGGTGCAGCACCGGATGATGGCGGCGCCATGGGGGATAGATTGTCAGGCCCGCGCAGGGCTCTGCGGGGCTTCGATTTGCGATATGGTGAGACTTTCGCGCGCCTCAACCCGCTGGCTCACTTTCCTGTCATCGCGGGCGAATTTCCTGCGCCAGGCTTAGGCGGATTGCTCGCGGCTGCAACACGCTTCGTGCTGGGCATGACGTTTGGTTAATGCAAAGCTTCGGTCACAAAAGAGAGGGAGAGACGCATGTTGATGAAATTCATCGCCGCTGGCGTGGCATCCGCAGCATTTACGCTGACGGCCTCGGCAGACATTTACCTCAAGCTGGAGGGTGAGATCGCGGGCTCGGCGACCGAGAAGGGCTATGAGCAATGGATAGAGCTGACCAGCTTTGGCGAAGGCACGTCGCGGCCGGTGTCATCCAGCACGAGCGCGCGCGATGTTTCGCGCCCAATCGGGTCCAATGTCGAAGCCACGAAGATGCTCGACATCGCGAGTGTCGACCTGCGCATGGCGCTTTTGCAGGGGCAGGTGTTTCCGTCGGCTGAGATCGTCGTGACCAGTACGGGACCGCGCGGTGAGACCATGGCAATGTACACGGTGAAAATGAAGAACGTGCGGGTCGCGTCAATGAGCGCGTCGAGTGATGGCGACATGGTCGAAGAAAACCTGTCGCTGGCTTTCCAGACCATTGGATGGGCCACAAACACGCCGGACGCGCGCGGCGGGATCACGAGCAAGCCCATGAAGGGTTGGAACTTTCAGAGTAACCGGGCCGAAACGCCCTGAGCCGCGGCGCATCAGTCCTCTGCGCTTATGCGGGCAAGGGCGATGGCTGCGGCCGTGGCGACATTCAGGCTGTCGACACCGGCCGCCATGGGAATGCGCACTGGCTGGCAGGCCGACAGAATAGTTTCAGGTAGGCCCGGGCCTTCCGCGCCGACGATGAGGCTCACCCGCTCGGGCACGTCCATGTCCCAGAGGCTCGGCGCATCTGCTCGCGGCGTCAGCGCCCACAGTGTTTGATCAGCCTGTTCCAGCGCAGCCACAATCGCGCCAGCCTCGCCGCCATGACTGAATGGCAGCCACAGAGCTGTGCCCGCGGAGACGCGGATCGCCTTTCTGTAAAGCGGATCGCAGCTTTGAGCATCAAGGATGATGCCATCTGCGCCGAACGCAGCGGCATTGCGAAAGAGCGCGCCAACATTGTCATGGTTGGAGAGGCCAATGCCGACCACCAGGCGCGGCTCTGCTGCCAGTGCCTCAACCGGCACAGCCTCACCCTTCCGCGCGCAGGCAAGCACGCCGCGGTGGACAGGAAAGCCTGCGATCTCGTCGAAAATATCGGAAGATGCGGTGTAAATCGGCGTTTCGGGTGGAAGAAGGGCGAGCGTGTCTTCCACCGCGCCCAGCCTGTGCTCAGCGATAAAGACGCTGTCGACCTCGAACCGCGAGCGCCGCGCCAACACCTCCAGCGTCACCTTCCCCTCGACAATGAAGCGATCCCCGCGCCCGGTCAGGTCCCGTTCGCGGATTGAGGTATAGGCGGCGACACGCGGGTCGCGCGCGTCCTCGATCAGTATAGGGGCCATCACCCTTCCTGGGTGGCCCAGCGCTGGCCGCGCTTGAACTCGATACGGCGGATCAGCAAGGAGCGTGACTTGTCAGGCGTGACGGGGCGAATGGCGAGGTAATCCAGAGCGTTCTCGCCGGACTTGGCCGGCACGCGGTAGGTGAAGCTGAAGGTTTCCCAATCCGGCCTGAGGTTGAACACCTGCCAACCGGACTCGCCATCGCGCCCGGTAGAGTAATTCGCCTGCATCTGCGTCGCGCCGCGGCTTTCGCCGGGCTTGGCCGTGATCAGCACTTCGACTTCAAATCCCGAGAACTGGACCTCGATGTCGGCCGCAAGCTCGAAGTGCGGTCCGAGGCGCGGATCATCCGGCAGGACGCCGGCGGTCGTGATGATTTCGAGCTGATCGTTTCCGACGAGTTCGACACTCGCCTCGCCGCCCGCCAGCATCCGGTTGAGCTGTGCACCCTCCACCGAAACCTGGTTGTAGTTCATGTCGCCCACGCTGACGGGCCCTGCAGGCAAGGCGCCCACTTGCGGCGCCAGCGCCAATGCGACCAGCCCACCAGCGAGCAAAATGATCAGAGGAAAGAAAATCCTGTCGCCCATGGGCTCCCCCGTCAGCAACACAGCCGGGCTGGCAATGTCGTGCAACGTGAATTAGGCCGTTGCCTTGCAATTTAGAAAGGCGAGGCGCGTCAGTGTCCATAAAGGCTTTGCAGCGACGGGCAAGGGAGGCGCGGTATTGGCTTGGCCAGCGCGCCCTTCCGCTTTGGGCCGATGTGGGCTTCCTGCGCGATGGCGGCGCCCTGGCGGCACTGGAGATGAACCACCGTCCTGGTGAGGCTCCAATGCTTGGCGATGCAGATGACCAAGTCGCGATCGCAGACCTGTTCGCTCTGGCCGAGCGGGTAGGATTCGATGCCGAACGCGCGAGCCTGCTGCGCAGCCAGGCGCTCGATGCCGCCGCGAAGCAGGAAAAGTCTGTAGGCGCAAATGCCGGCGATCCTGCGCGCAGCCTGCGCTCTGCGTGTGATGATCTGAGGCTGCGGCTGATGAGCTTTGCCAGCGCGGAGGGCGAGGACGCCATCCTCGCGCGGCTGGCGGCAAGCCGAGCCTTTGACACGCTGATGGACGACTTTCTGACGCCAGAGGGCGGGTGGATTGTTGGTTATGACGCGCAGGGCTTGCCTGTGGCGCGCGACATTCCGGCCAAGCTGGCCGCGCCCATCGCCGCTGCGCTCAGCCCCCTGCTTCCCCTTGGCGAGCCGTGAGGCTTGATTCTTGCTGAAAACCGGGGGAGTTGAGCCGCACTCCCAGCCGATGAGGACACCGCCCATGCCCACCCTTGCCCTGATCCGCCATGGCCAGAGCCAATGGAACCTGGAAAACCGCTTCACGGGCTGGTGGGACGCTGACCTCACTGAAAAAGGTGAGGCCGAAGCGCGCCAGGCCGGCGTTCTTCTGAAAGAGACAGGCACGGACTTCCGCCAGGCGTTTTCGAGTGTCCAGACCCGCGCGATCCGCACGCTTTGGCTGGCGCTGACCGAGATGGACCGCGCCTGGCTGCCGGTGAAGAAGCACTGGCGCCTGAATGAGCGCCACTATGGCGGGCTGACGGGCCTCGACAAGCAGGAGACCCGCGACAAGCACGGCGACGAGCAGGTGCACATCTGGCGGCGCAGCTATGACGTGCCACCCCCGCCGCTGGACGCTGGAAGTGAATGGGACCTCTCGGGCGATCCGCGCTATGACGGCGTGGACGTGCCCAAGACCGAGAGCCTGAAGCTGACGCTGGAGCGCGTGCTCCCACACTGGGAGGCTGCGATTGCGCCAGTACTGCAGGCGGGCACCAACACGATCATCGCGGCGCACGGCAATTCTCTTCGCGCGCTGGTGAAACACCTGTTTGACGTGCCAAACGAGACGATCACGGGCGTTGAGATCCCGACCGGCAATCCTTTGCTGATCGAGCTGGATACGGGACTCAAGCCAACCGCGGCCCGGTATCTTGACGCTGAGCGGGCGAGGGATCTGCCCGACCTGCCGTGAGCATTCGGCGGGATCGGCGGTTGATGGGGCTGGCGCTAGGCCTTGCGAGCAGCGGTTTTGGCCGCACGGGCGACAATCCAAGCGTCGGCTGCGTGATCTGTGACCGCGACGGCCATGTCATCGCGGCGGCGCGCACCGCCGATGGCGGGCGCCCGCATGCCGAAGAAACGGCGCTGGCGGGACTGGGAAACCGAGCCGAAGGCGGCACAGCCTATGTCACTCTAGAGCCCTGCCGGGAGCGCTCAACGGGCGATCCGTCCTGCAGCGAACGCCTGGTCGAGGCGGGCCTCGCGCGGGTCGTGGTCGCGCTCAAGGACGAGCACCCCAATGGCGCGGGCGGGTTGGGCCGCTTGCGCACCGCGGGTGTGACGGTCGAGGTCGGCCTGAAGGCGGCCCAGGCGGCGCGTCTCTATCGCGATTTCTTCGAACGTGCGAAGAGCCAGGGATAGCCCACTCTAACTGCGGCGCGCCGTGACCGAGACACCCGACCTTTCCGTCCTGATCCCGTTCTACAATGAGGCGGGCAATGTCTTGCCGCTTCTGGAGGAAGTGCACGAAGTGCTGGACGGCCTCGCCTTCGAGGTGGTGGCGGTGAACGACGCCTCCGGCGACGCCACGGGCGCTGAACTGGTTGAGGCCGCCGCGCGCTGGCCGGGCACCGTGCATGTGTTCACCCATGTGGAGCGGCGCGGGAAGTCCGCAGCGCTGTTTACCGGGCTCAAGGCGGTGCGCGGGAGCTGGACGCAATTGCTCGATGGCGATGGCCAGAACGATGTGGCCGACACGCGCAGGCTCTGGGGCGAGATCATCGCGCCGGGCGCACCACCAGCGCTGGGCATCATTGCAGGCAAACGCAACAGCCGAAATGATAGCGGTTTCAAGTGGGTCCAGTCGCGTGTGGCCAATGGCGTGCGCCGGTTCGTGCTGAAGGATGATGCGACCGATACGGGGTGCGGCTGGAAGCTGATCCGCACACGGGCGTTCCGCGACCTGCCCTATTTCGCCTCCATGCACCGCTTCCTGCCCGCGCTGATCAAGCGGGCCGGCTGGGACGTGCGCGAGGAACTGGTCAATGACCGAAAGCGCTGGCACGGGGAAAGCAAGTACGGCTTCCTCGGCCGGCTCGGCGCGGGACTTTTCGACCTGATTGGCATGTTCTGGCTGACGCGCCGGGGCGGATACGGCATCGCCAAAGAGTGGGACGACCCGCGGGCCTAGGTTCGATTTTTGGGCTAAACTCCCTTGCGCGGGCCTTCTGGGCTCCTTACATATCGATTATCAATATATCGCAGGGGAGTGAACGTGTTCATGGATATCGACAGCCCATTCACCATGGTTGTGCTGATTGTGCTCATCGCCGTGGGCGCGGGCGTTTTGAACAATTATTTCAAGATGAAAGCCGAGGCGAAGAACAATGCCGGCGATGAGGCCGAGCTGGAGCGCCTGCGCGGCGAGGTCGCCACGCTGAAGCAGCGCGTCTCGACGCTGGAGCGCCTAGCCGTGGACAAGGATGCGACGCTGAGGGACGAGATTTCGCGCCTCGCCTGAGCGCGCGGAGCAAGTGAAAACAGGGAGAAGGAGGAGTTATGCACCCGTTTTTCGTTATTTTGATGGTCATTCTGGTGACGCTCGCCGTTACCGTATTCCAGCTGGCGCGCAGTTCAAACGCGCGGCGCCGCGATGGCGAGTCCGTGGAAGATCTCCGCGCCCGCATTCGCGCCCTGGAAGCCATCATCACCGACCAGGACCGCAAACTCCGCCGGGATTTCGACGGACTGGCTTGATAGGCTGCTCTGGATAAACGGCTGACGAGGTCGCAGCCGCGTAGTTGCCTTCAGCGTGCTTGGGGCAGTGAGCGATATCCGCGGCGCTACCATCGGAGAGCGGGTTCAAAGTCCAACATCGAAAAGCCTAGGCTTTTGCTTTTATGAGGGGAAAGTGCAGGATCTCGACGACTGGAGCGATTGGGTCTTGTGTTCCCGCCACAATATTTTCTGAGGCTGCCAATATCGCACGCTCGTGCTTTGCCATGAAGTTTGCGAGCGCGAACGCCTCGGTGTCGTCATCGGCGGTCACCAAAGTCGCGAGTTCTTCATATTGAGGGAGACCCTTCGCTCGGATGCCCTCTGCCATCGCGGCGAATTTTTCCGTCCAGGACATATCACGCAACATTTGTGCGGTTGAAACGCCGCGCGGTCGAGAGCTGGCATCCTCATCGAGCGAAAGCCCGAGTTTTGCCAGGACCGGCCGCATCACCGTCTTTCCTTCGGACTCGAGCTGGAGAAGGGACCCTAGAATATAACGCTCCTCATCATCGACTGCGTGGGGCAGGAGCGCTTCAAAAAAGGCTTCTCCGAACTGCTCGCCGTAATAGACGTCGAGGAGCGCCTCCAAGAACGGTTGTCTGACCATACTCTCCCCTTTCCAAAACGCGGCTATTGAGAGGTCATGAAGTACTTCTTGAGCCGCTCTGTAATATGCCACGTCATGCTGGCGCCTTTCGAAGCAAACACCACTTCCCCGGGGCCGAACGTTTCTTCGACGCCGTCTTCATTGGTAATCGTCACCGAACCAGAGATGATGGTCATCATTTCATTGACGGGATAGCTGGGGATCTCGAGCTTGCAGGGCGGGCATTCCCAAATGCCTGCGGTAACCGACCCGTCTTCGGCGCGATAAAACGGCGTGGTCGTCTCGTTCGTGTCATCCGTGGTAAAACTGGCCTTGGGGATGAGGTTCGATGGCACCGTTTCACCTTCGGGTTCGGGCAGGATTTTGAAAGTGCTGTGCGTCATCTGTCTTCCTTTCCCGGCAGATATGATCCTGTTTGACCGCTAAAATTAAGCGGTAGCACCAACCTTCGCGGTCCAGCGCGTGCAGCGGCACTTTCACTCTGAACCGGAGTAAGGGGCGAGCACAAGCGGTCTTCGCCCCCTGAAGCCTTGGGGATTGGAAAAGATGCATCGCTTGCGATCAGGTTCATGCAGGCCGCGACAAGCCTGCACGACTACACCAGAGCCCCTTCATCCTTCGCGAAGCGGGCGAGCAGGTAGTCCGGCGTGTTTTCGATTTCTTCCAGGGTGCCGAAATCGAAGGCGCGTTTGTCGACGACGAGGTCGCTGGGCCGGATGGGGCGGGATATCTCAAGCCCCTCCAGGCTGCGCGCCCGTGAGAAGGCGACATAGGCCTGGCCATGGGCGAACATGCCCCGGTCAAAATCGATGAACACCTTTTCCAGCGTCAAACCCTGTGCCTTGTGGATCGTCACAGCATAGGCGAGCCGGATCGGCACCTGCTTGAACGTGCCGATCACCTCGCGCTTTACTTTTCCAGTCTCGCTGTCGAGGTCGTAGCGGTACTTTTCCCAGGCCTGGGGCTCGATCTCGTAGACCTTGCCGTCGATCTTCACGACCACCGACGTGTCGCCGAAGCCCTCAACGCTCGCCAGCGTGCCGTTCACCCAACGCCCTTCAGGATCATTGCGCACGAGCATGACCCGCGCGCCCACTTTCAGCTCAAGGTCGGCTTCGGTGGGATAGCTGCGCTCTTCGAACTGGCCGTCCACATTGGCGGCAAATGTGCGCGAGGGCGTGGTCAGCTCGTCCAGGCGGGCCTGGTTGATGCGGAAGGCGTTGGCGTTGTTCGGCGTCAGCACGACATGGGTTTCGCTGGCCTCGATGGCGCTGCGCCCGCTGACGCACGGCTCGAGGAGCTCCGCATCGGGCAGGGTCAGCCGCCCCTGACGCAGGGCGCCGAGCAGGGCGAGGAATTTCGGGTCCGCCTGCCGGAACACGTGCTTCAGCGCCAACAGGGTGAATTCGGCCTCCTTGAAGGCGGGCGCATTGAAGAAATACGCCCCGCCATAGCGCTCCTCCAGAATCTCGGCTTCCTCGCCGCGCACCACAGGCGGCAGCTGGTGCAGGTCACCCGACAGGATCATCCGCACGCCGCCAAAGGGGCGCTTGGATTTGCGATTGAGCTTCAAGGAGCGGTCGATGGCGTCGAGCATGTCTGCGCGCACCATGGAAATCTCATCCACGATCATGGTGTCGATAGCCTTCACCAGCCGCGTGTTGCGCAAGCGGCGGATGTCGTTCGGCTCGATCATGCGCGGGGGAAACTTGAAGAAAGAGTGCAGCGTCTGGCCGCCCGCATTCACCGCCGCCACGCCCGTAGGTGCGAGGATGATGGATTTCTCTCCGGCATCGGTGAGGAAGCGGCGCAGCAGTGTCGTCTTGCCTGTGCCCGCCCGGCCGGTGAGGAAGATGTTGCCCTGCGCGCCCGTGCCACGGGCCACCCATTCGGCGGGCTGGGCGTAAACATCGTCTGGGGCAGGAAGGTCGGAAGCAGGCATCGGTGAGGAGTTAGCAGGGCTCGGGCAGCCCGCACAGCCCTGGCGGGGCTTGGCCGCAAGCGCAAGGGCGATGACAGCAGGCGGCAGGCGCGGTAGATCGCGCCATGACCAGCGCTGACCACCTCACCCGCCACAAGCGCCATTTGCTGCTGAAGGAGATCGGCGGTCCGGGCGTGGCCAAGCTCGCGGCCGCGAAGGTCACGCTGATCGGTGCGGGCGCGCTAGGCGGGCCGTGTGCGCTTTATCTCGCCGCGGCGGGGGTTGGCCAGATCGAGGTATTCGATGGCGACGTGGTGGACCTGTCCAACCTGCAGCGGCAGGTGCAGTTCTCGCAATCCGAGATCGGCGCGAACAAGGCCGAGGCTCTCTGCGCCCGGCTCTGCGCGCTGAACAGTGACATTGTTACAGTTGCCCGTCCGGTGATGTTCGCGCGCAACACCCAGCCCGCGGGAGACATTCTGATCGATGCGACTGACACATTCGCCGCCCGTTTCGACATCAATGGCGTAGCGTCGGAACACGGATCAATTTTGGTGTCCGGCGCGGCCATCGGATGGGCCGGGCAAGTCGGCGTGTTTGCGCCGGGGCGGCCCGAAATAGGCCCTTGTTATCGCTGCCTTGTTCCAGAAGACCCCGACCAGGACGAGGACTGCGAAACACTGGGCGTGGTCGGCGCGGTGACAGGCATCACGGGCGCGCGGATGGCGTTGGAAGTGATCAAACACGTCACCGGGGCTGGCGCGCCGGGGATGGGACACCTCTGGAGAGTGGACGGCCTGACCGGACAATCACGCGTTGTGCGCGTGCCCGCCGATCCGGCCTGTCCCCACTGCGCCTAACGAATCTTTCCTTTGACTTCGGCGAAAATGACGGTTTTACGAAGGTGACAGTGCAGTGACAGTTGGCGGGAACTCCCATGCGGCGATTGATGGCGGTGGTCTTCACCTTCGTGGCGATCTTTGGCGCGGGCTGGTTGTCATTGCGCCGACCGGACATTCCCTTTGACACACTGGAAACCGCTTACGCCTCGCCTGCCTCGCGCTATCTCGTCACCGGCGAGGCCGAAAAGATCCACTACCGCGACCAGGGAAATCCCGATGGCGATGTGCTGGTCATGGTGCACGGCTTTTCTGCGTCCCTCCACACCTGGGAGCCCTGGGTGCGCGAACTGGGTGAGGAATACCGCATCATCACTCTGGACCTGCCGGGCCATGGCCTGACGCGCGGGTTCGAAACCGAGGACTATGATGCACAGGGCTTTGGGGAGGCGATCTCCCACGTGGTCGATGCGCTGGACGTGGACAGCTTCACGCTGATCGGCAGCTCAATGGGGGGCTACGCGTCTTGGAACTATGCGCTCAGCCGGCCCGCGCAGGTTGACCGGCTGGTCCTTGTGGCATCGGCAGGCTGGCCGCCGTCGGAAGACGAACAGGAAGACACGCCCTTCGTGTTTCGCGCGCTGGACAATGGTCTCGTGCGCGCAGTGGTGAAGGACCTCGACAACAGCGCGATGATCCGCTCAGGCCTGGAGGCAAGCTTCGCGGACCAGGAGATGGTCACCGAGGACATGATCCAGCGCTACTCAGCCCTCAACCGCGCGCCGGGTCACCGCGATGCCATACTGCACATCATCTCCAGCCGCGATGACCGTAACTTCGCAACGCCGCGGGCACTTCAGACCCTGACGATGCCAACGCTGGTCATGCACGGCACGCTCGACAACCTTGTCCCGTTTAGCCATGGCGAGAGCTTTGCAGCCGTGATCCCAGGCGCTGAACTGGTGGCCTATGACGGGGTTGGCCACATTCCCCAAGAAGAGATTGCACGCCGCAGCGCAACCGATCTCGATGCGTGGCTGGATGGGTTGGACGTCGAAGCGCAGCGCGAGGTGAGCGAAGACGAAGTGCTCACCGAAGGCGCGCAATAGGCCTCACGGCCTGGCGCTAGCTGTCTGCCTTCGGCTGGATCATGCCCACGCGCATGTCCTCTGCGATGTAGACATGCTTTTCGTCGGCGTAGACACGGCCATCAGCGATGCCCAGCACCAGCCCGCCGCGCTTGACCTTCTTGATGTCGATCTCATAGCGCACAAGCTTGATATCCGGCGTGATCTCGCCTGTGAACTTAACCTTGCCGACACCGAGTGCACGGCCCTTGCCGGGTGAGCCTGACCAGCCCAGCCAATAACCAACCGCCTGCCACATCGCATCCAGGCCGAGGCAGCCAGGCATGACGGGGTCGCCGGGAAAGTGGCACTCGAAAAACCAGAGCGACGGATTGATATCCAGTTCGCAAACGAGATGCCCCTTGCCGAACGCGCCGCCATCCATGGTGATCTCGGTGACCCGGTCCATCATCAGCATCGGCGGGGCAGGCAGCTGGGCATTGCCCGGGCCGAACAATTCGCCCTGGCCGGAGACGAGCAGATCTTCCTTGGTGTAGCTGGATTTCGGCGTGTGGTAGTGATGCGGTCCTGGCACGGCAATCGCCTCTTTTCTTGTCTGTGCGCGCTAAAGAGGCGAGGCCGGACGCTGCGTCAACACAAACTTCGCAAAGATATCGGTGGCGTTCAGCCGGTGGGCCCG